>CAYRFY010000045.1:0-8392 GCA_964423635.1 uncultured Armatimonadia bacterium
ACTGCGAGTTTCCCTGCACCAGAGCCCGGGGTTGTACGCCCTTTTGGGCCAGCAGCTCGTCCACGGAGATCAGCGAGAGATTCTCCTTGCCGAACTGCCCACAGCCGGCGGCGATCCACTTGCCGTCCGGTGACACGGCGGGGTCTTTGGCACTCTGGCCCTGGGCCTTGGTCATCTGGTACTGGGCCAGAGGCAGGCCGTTGTCGGCACTGAACACGGCGATGTCGTCGGCGCCGTCGATGGCCTTGCCCTCCACCCGCAGCGGCGGGTCCTCCCCGGGGAAGGCGGGAGGATTGCGCTGCATCTCCGTCCAGGCGACGCTGGAGACGCCCACGATGTACGTCCCGTCATTGGACAGGCTCGGGCCGTGGCAGAAGAAGCTGCCGGTGTTGATGGGCAGGATGGTGGGGATGAAGTTGCTGGCATTGGCCTCGGTGCGGCCGAAATACAGGGCGCCCGCATGCTTGCCGGCCCAGACCTTGATCCAGATGTCGCCCACAGCGACCCGGGGGATCTCGAAGGTGTAGTAACTGATGCTGCCGCCCTCATCCATGGTGCCGCTCTGGGCCAGTTGCCAGGAGGCGAAAAGCACGCCTCCGGCATTGCCCTGCTTCTGTGGGGCGGCCGGCGTGTGCACGCCCTTGGAGGACGGCGTATACACGCCGTCGCAGCCCTGAGCCGCCACGTGGATGGCCTCCTTGGGCAGC
The DNA here is from genome assembly GCA_964423635.1 of uncultured Armatimonadia bacterium. Classification (GTDB taxonomy): domain Bacteria; phylum Armatimonadota; class Zipacnadia; order Zipacnadales; family JABUFB01; genus CAYRFY01. The sequence continues at coordinate 708 of CAYRFY010000045.1, forward strand.
TCGGGGTCGAAGCTGGAGCCCCCCCCCACCTGACTGACGATCCGCGTCAGCACCGTTCCACGGAGCTTGGCCCAGCCGCTCTTGCCGGGCTCGCGCAGCTCATTGCCGGTGATGCGGAAGATGCCCGAGCCGTCGGCATTGGCCACGAAGATGTCCTCATAGCAGGCGGAGGCGAAGTTCCGATAGTCCGAGACGAAGGCCAGACGATCGTAGCGTGGCGACCAGGCGACCTGGCGGAAGTTCACGAATCCCTCGGGGGCCAGGAAGGGCGCCAGGCCGGAGCCGTCGGCGTTCACCACGTAGAGCTTGGTGAGCGAGATCGGCTCGGGCACCTCACGGATCCCGGAACTCATCTGGATCGCGCGGGAGAAGACGATGTGCCCGCCGGCGGCGGCAGGCAGGGGCAGGGGGGCTTTGAGGTCCTTTTGCAGAACCCTGCCCGCCGGGAGCTTGAGCTGGGCCAGAGAACGCAGGCTCTTTTGGATCCCCTCCACCGCCGGCGTCTGCTGGGCCGAGGCCTGCCGGCTGAGCTTGAGGGTGATCCCGTCGGGAGTGGTGACCTGCAGCGTGTTGGGGTCCAGGAGCTTGTAGGGCACCACGGCGGTGAGCCCGGCGCCGTCGGCCTTCATCTCCATGCTGTCGGCGGCGATCTTGTAGTCCCCCGTCTGCTGGGTGGACTGCTGCCCCTGCTGCAGTGACAGTGAATAGCGGCCATTGGCGGAGAGGATTAGGAGCACCTTGACATTGGCGTCCTGATAGCCCCAGGCGCCGACGAGGCCGGAGGGCGCCGCGGGCTGCGCGCCGCCCTGCGGCTGCCCGAACATCCCACCTCCGAACTGGGCAAAGAGCAGCTCCGGCAGCCTCGGTGGTGTCGCAAGTGGCGTGGCACCGAAGGCACCGGATACCAAAGGGCGCTTTGGGCCCCACAGATCCGAGGTCGGCCTCGACAGTTTCCCTCCGGGCAGCCCGGAGCAACTCATACCCGGCGCGGGCAGGGCCCACAGGCCGGCGATCAGTATCAGCGTTGCTTGGCGCACACCCATCCGAGGCTCTCCCTTCGACGCGTCCGATACCTTTCTACCCCGTCTTGAATACCACGAAGGTGATGCCGTGCGGGGGAGTGAGTTCCAGGGCAGTGGGCGCCAGCAGCCGGTATCTCACGTTGTTCTTGTCCGGCTTGCCTGCCGGAGAGAACACGAGAGTGTCCGCCGTTGCCGTGTAGGTTCCCTGCTCCTGCTCGGTCCCGAGACCGGAGGTGAACTGGAATCCGTAGCGCCCATCGGCTCCCAGTTGCAGGAGGACATCCAGCCCACCGCCGGAGGCCCGCCAGGTGCCGGTGAGGGCCCGGACGTGATCGTTGCCGCCGGTGGGCGCGCCGACGGTGGGCGCGCCGACGGTGGGCGCGCCGCCGGTGGGCGCGGCAGCGGTGGATGGGCCGAAGCCACCGCCGGTAGCAGGGAAGCCACCACCGGCCGCCGGAAAGCCACCGCCGGTAGCAGGGAAGCCACCACCGGCCGCCGGAAAGCCACCGCCGGTAGCAGGGAAGCCACCAGCGGTTGCAGGGAGGCCCCCGCCCGCCGCGGTGGGGAAGTCGCCCCCGGCCGGTTGGCCCCCCACAGCGCCGCCGGGCTGGCCGAAGCCGCCGGCCGGCTGAGGACCACCGGCTCCCGCCTGCGGGAAGCCGCCACCGGCGGCGGGGAACCCACCTGCCGCCGCGGGGAAGCCGCCACCTGCGGGCTGAGTTCCCGTCGTCCCTGCCTGCGGGAAACCACCACCGGCGGCGGGGAACCCACCTGTCGCCGCGGGGAACCCACCTGTCGTCGCCTGGCCCGGGGTCTGCGCGACGGGAGGCTGCTGCCCCGCCCCCGGCCCCACCGCGGCAGGCAGCGCCGCGCCCTGAGCCGCCGCCGGCTCGAGGGCCTCGTAGCCTCCGGGTCCGAAGTACCGCAGGCGGTGGTTCACCTTCTGGGTGCCCTTGGCCGTGAAGGTATCTCCGCTTGGTCCCTGCTGCCGGGGCACGGCGCAGTCCAGCAGGATCGTGTGGGAGACGAACTTGCCCACATTGGGCAGATACGTGCTGCCCCCCTGACCGGTGGCTTCCACCATCAGGCCCTGGAAGACGAGCTTCACCTGCCACGTATGGATGATCTGGGCCGCGGGCTCGCCGTCCACCTCATAGGTCTTGTTGAACTTGCAGCCCACCTTCCCCTCCACGGGTCCCTCGGAGGTGATCATCCCCAACGCCACCTGCAGCGCCTTGCCGGAGAGCTCCCACTCATCCCCCACCTGCACTTGCCTGTGTGGGTCAAAGGGACAGCCCACCGCCATCTGGTCGGCAAAGGCCTGAGTCAGTTCGGGCGGCACCTGTGCCCCCGGTGCCTGCGCCGTCCACTGCCCATTTTGGCTCTGAGCCTCCAACACGTAGCCTGGAACAGGAGGCGTGAGGGTCTCAGCCTGTCCCGTCTGGGGATTGGGCTGAGTGACTTCGAGCTTCACGGCCTTGGCCCGTGCGCTGACGGGCACGCCATCGGCCACCTGGGACATCTGCGTGGCGACGGTGAGGACCAGCTTGTCCGAATAGGTGCCCTGCTGGCCGGCACCGGTCTGGTAGTCAAACTGGCGCTCCGTGGTGCTGATGGTCTCCATGGTCTCGCCGGTCTCCCAGGTGAGGGGGAAGGCCGGCGGGCCGGCGGGCTGCTGGGTGGGCGCCGGCTGAGTTGGCTGCGCCGGCTGTGTGGGCTGTGTGGGCTGTGTGGGCTGTGTGGGCTGTGTGGGCTGTGTGGGCGCCGGCTGCGGTCCGAACTGCGCCGCGGTGCGGAAACGGAATACCGTGGGTTCCAGCGCCACGCCGCCCTGAGACTTGAACCCCTGATGTCGTCGGCTGTTAAGGCCGAGGGCATAGGTGGCGCCGGGCTCGACCTCGACCTTCATGCGAAAGGTCTGAGGGTCCTCAAACCAGGGGTCTCCCACTACGGTGGGATAGGTTCCTTCCTCGAGCTGGATCAACGACCACGCCGGCTGCATGGGTTCGGAGAAGCGGATACCGATGGTGAGGATGGGCCCTTGAACGTCCGCGGCATCCAGGGCCGGATCGGTGGCGACGACGGTGGGCTGTCCGACCACGGCGGTCGACAGGCAAAGAACCAGCAGTGCGGCCAACGGCGGGGCAACCGACCTCATCAGACACCCTCTCCCTCTTGATGCGGCTGTGGGGTGCAACGGCGGGCAGTTGACTTTGGACTTCGGCAGAGGCCGGCCGCCCTACACCGGCCCGGAAACCGGGCTGTAGAGATACGCATTGCCGCGCTTGCCCACTCGCTCCAGAGCTCCGATGTGCCGGAGGGCATAGGCCGCCTTGCCCGCCAGGAAACGACTGGTGCCCGCCGCCTGGGCCAGTTCGGAGACCGTGAACGGCTCCGGCAGACCCGCGGGCAAGAGGCCCAAGTAATCGGCGGGAGTGGCAAACCTCCGGGTCCCGAGCACCTCGATCAGCTCCCGTGCCACCACCGACACACCCCTGGCCCGCCAGCTCCCCTTCCCGTCGTCGCAGCGCACCTCGCGCTGCACGGTCATCACCAGCTCCAAAGACAGCCCCGGCCTGCCCAGCAGGCCTGCCAGATAGGGCAGCTCTTTGTACACGTCGGCCGGTCCGCCCCTCCGCGGCGAGCGTCTGGAGCGGATCTCGGCCCCCGATTCGGGGTCCACGTGGGCGATGACCTTCTGCGCCGCGATGGGATGGACCAGCACCACCTCGTGCCTGGGCACCAGCTTCTCCAGCTTGCGCCGAATGGAGGAGAAGGAGGCGGTCTGGATCTCGTAGATCACCCCACCCACGATCACGTCGGCCTTGAAGCCATCGAGACGAACCTCGATCTCACCGTCGGGACCGGCATAGTGCTGCTGCAGTGCGAGGTGCAGTTCGGTGGGCATCGGCAAGTCCTGTCGGCGTCGGCAAGATGTGGTGCGGGCGTCAAGTATGGGTGCGGCCTGCGCCGCGATGGCTAGCCCGTCTCGCTGATGTCGCTGTCCTCCAGCGACAGACTGCGGTGCAGATCGTGGCAGACCAACCGACAGCTCGAGGGCGAGACGCCCTGCTGCGGCGCCACGCTGCTCAGGCTCAGCCCGTCCATGACGCGCCGCGCCGCCTCCTTGGCCTGCGTGGCACTCACCGGCGCCTCGAGCTGCAGGACAAGCTCCATCCGGAAGCTGTGACGATCCACGGGCTGTGAAGGTCGGCGGCGAGCGGAGCGCATGGGAATGCCTCACTGGGTGAATTTGCCGGCCGCAAGACAGGGCCGAGCAAGAGGCGGCCTGGCTACCCCACCGGGAACATCGGCTGCCCCTGACGCATGAGCATTATCGTGATGCCGTTGGGCGGGGTGATCTCGATCACACTCTGGTTCACCAGTCGGTAGCGGCAGGGGGTCTGGGTCCCTCCCAGCGCCTGGGTGAAGGTGATCGTGTCGCCGGTGGCGGCGTAGATGCCCTCCTCCTGCTGCATGTACATCCCCATGTTGATCATCAGCGAATACTGGCCTGTGGGCACCAGCATCAGCAAGATCGAGACCTCGGCGGTCTGCATGAACCACACCCCGGGCAGCTCGGGGGGTATCCCCGGGGCCAGGCCCGCACCGGGCACCCCACCGGGCATCCCGGCACCGAACCCACCCGTCGGAAAGCCACCGCCCGTGGTCGGGAAGCCGCCACCGGCAGGAGCCGCCGCTCCGCCGCCTGCCGGGAACCCGCCACCGGCAGGAGCCGCCGCCCCACCGCCCGTGGTCGGGAAGCTGCCACCGGCAGGAGCTACCGCCCCGCCACCCGTTGGGAACCCGCCGCCTGTCGTCGGGAAGCCGCCACCGGCGGGAGCTACCGCCCCGCCACCCGTCGGGAAGCCACCGCCCGCCGTCGGAAAGCCGCCACCGGCGGGTGGCGTCGTGCCCGTCCCCGTGCCCTGCGGTGAGGTGGGGGAGCCGAAGATGTCGCCCAGCGCCGTCATCCCCTCCGCGAAATGCCTGGTCTCGGCGCCCGCCAGCGAGAGGGCGGCGTACCTGGCGCTCTCCCCGCGGACGTAGCCCAGACCGGTCTGGGGCGCGAGAGAGGCCGTGAGTTCGGGGAACTGACCGGGCGGATAGTACTTCAGGGTCTGATCGACCTTCAGCGTGCCGCCGGCGGTGAAGGTATCGCCGCTGGGTCCCACCTGCTGAGGCACATTGCAGGTGAGCTCCAGAGTGTGTCTCAGGAACCGTCTGGCGTCGATGGCGTAGAGGCTGAAGCCCTGTCCCTCGGCCTCGACCTTGAGGCCCTGGAAGCCGAAGCGGACCTTCCAGATGTGGGCGATGGTGGCGACCCTTTGGCCCTCGAGCTCGGAGAGCTCGGAGAAGCGGCACTTCACCTGCCCCTCGGGCACACCCTCGGAGGCCAGCAGTGCCAGCGCCGTCTGCAGGTGAGCGCCCTCCAGCTCCCATTCAGACCCCAGGGGGGTGAAGTCCGGGGTGGTGAAGGGCGAACCGACCGCGATGTCGGCCGCGAAACCGCTGAGCAGGGCCCGATCGGCGTCGGCGCCGATGGCCTGAGCCGCCCAGTTGCCGGCCTGATTGGTGGCCTCCATGACGAAGGTGGGCAAAGGTGGCGTCAGGGTCTGGGGCTGTCCGGTGGCCGGATCGGGCTGAGTGACCTGGTAGTTGGTGGCCTTGCCACGCACGGTCACCGGATTCCCGCGGTCGGTGGCCAGAGCCTGCAGGGCCACGGTGGTTGTAGTGGTCTGAGAGAAAGTGCCCTTGTTACCGGAGAGGGTGGAGTAGTCGAACCTGTGCTCCGTCGTCGTCACCCGCTCCTGTGTCTCCCGATCGAGCCACTCGATGCCGAACCGTACCCGCCTGGTGTGGGGATCGGAGGCGTTCCTGATGGCGATGACTTCTTCCGCGGCCGGGGCGTCCGCGCCGTCATCATCGCCACCGGCGGCCGGGCTCCCGGCCCACTGCAGGACCCGGGGTGCCGCGTTCGTCGGCCCGGCGGCGGTCCTGAAACGCAGCACGAAGGGCGTCGCGGGCCTCTGGCCATCGGCGGAGATGAAGCCGGTCTTGCTCTGGCTATTGAGGCCCAGTGCATACTGGGTGTCGGGCTCCACCCGTGCCTTGACGTGGAAGCTGAGGTTATCGCTGAACCAGGGGTCCCCCAAATACTGGGGCTCTTGGCCCCCCTCGGCCGGCACCAGGGACCAGGAGTTCATCTTCACCGGCTCGGAGAAGCGCACGTGGATGGTGACTTCCGGGCCAACCACGTCCGCGGCGCCGTCGGCGGGGGTGGTGGCCACGACGGTGGGCGCGCCGTCGGCCGCCGGCTGGGCGTTGGTGAAGCTATTCGCAGTCCGGAATCCGAAGACCACGGGAGCCAGGGGCTGTCCGGCGGCGGAGGAAAAGCCCGGTCTCGTCGGGCTGTTGAGCCCAATGGCATAGGCCTTCCCCGGCTCCACACGGGCCTGGAAGTAGAAGGTCGTCGGGTCCTCAAACCAGGGGTCTCCCACCGGCTCCGGGAACGGTGCCCGGTCGGCTACCACCAGCGAGAATGAAGTCTTCATCGGCTCGCTGAACTTGACACCGACCGTGACCACCGGACCCACCACGCCCTGGGCACCGTCGGCCGGGTTGGTGCCCACCGCAGACGGCTGCGCCAGGGCCGGTATGGCCGCGGAGAGCATGAGCAAGAACGGTCCCATAAGCAGCGCTCGCATGCGCATCATCAGGCACTCCTTGGAATCTTGCGGCTTTCTCGCACTATTCGCCCCCACAAAGGGCACTCCTTCTCGCCCGAACCGCGGGTTCGCCACGATGGCCTGCATCTTGAGTGCCCGGCGAGCCCAGACTCTTCCGCTCCGGCCCACGCCCCATCAGGGCGGCCGTTGCCCATCATCGGCACGCAGGCGGCGAGAGGCTCTCGTTTCACACCAGGTCGTCTGGGGTATGATACATAAACGGCGTTTGATTGCCATCGCTTACTTGCACCGCTACGAGCATTTCAACCGCGATCCTCATCTCCTCGTTGATGGAGCGGCTTCGGAAAACGAGCCGCGTCTCGTCTGGCAGTGGATCTCGCATTGGTTTCCAATCGAGTCTGGGAAGGAGCGAGGCGCTATGCTGCGCGGAATGGTGCGTCTGGCAAACAAGGCAGAGGTGATGACACTGGCGGTCACGGCGGTCTTCGCCGCCACGATGCTGGGGGTCCTGGTGCCCTTAGCGAAGACACCGGTAGCCAAGGGCTTCGTGATCGTGGTGGCGCTGGGTATTCTGGCCGCCGTAGTGGTCGCGATGTGCAGGCGTCTGGCGACGCGCTGCAGCCTGCTGAAGATCGGACGCTGTCCCACCCCGTTTTGCCACGGCGTGGTGCAGCGCAGCGACAGAGCACCCAAGGGGTACGTCCTGTGCCCCACCTGCCACGCCAGGTGGCGCGAGATCGAGGGCATGCAGTTCCGCACCACATGGCAGGCGTGATCACCGTCTGTGAGTGGCCCGAGCAAGGGGGCAGACGCTTCATAGCGGTAGCCGGCGGCGTTTTCGGCCGCGACGATCCCCTGCGAGGTGGCGGCGTGGGCGAGTTGGATGCTGCCCGCGGTGATGTCGCCCACGGCGTTGAACACGATCTGGCGCGGCTGGCCGTTGTCGTAGAACAACGTCCCACCGGCAATCGCC
>CAYRFY010000045.1:8402-21177 GCA_964423635.1 uncultured Armatimonadia bacterium
GGCGTTTTCGGCCGCATCGGTGGCCTCTTTCCATGCCCGCTTTGCCGCGACTTCCGGGTCGCTTCGAGACTTGGCGATGGGCGGGCTCGCGGCCTTGCGCGCTGACGGTGTCCCGCCGGTGGCAGTCACCGGGGGAGGGCGGAGGGGTTCTGGGGGTTCTTATCCCCGTACCCAGGATGGATAGGAACAAGCCTCACCGGGTATGGGATGGGGGCCAGAGGTCCGGCCGAAGGTGACGTGGCGTTCGCCGGTGGCCGTCGTGGGGCGGGCGAGCACCGTTGGGTGACGCTCGTTTCTCATCAACTCCAAGGCGCGATGGCCGTGCCGGCAAAGGCCACGGCAAAGGGCAGCATGCAAAACCGGCGCGGCACGCGTTCGCGCCACGCAGTCCAGCGCCATCGGCCGCAGGTCCCGCCTTGGTACTCTTGTCGGAACGCGCAGAGGCACTGCGGCCGTCCGCAATCCGGACCCGGGAATAGTCCTGCAGGCGTCCCCGGAAGGCCTGCCTCAGACCACCGGCGGGATCTCGTCGCAGGCGCCCTGGCCGTCGGCGGGCCCGGTGGCCGCCTCATCGGCGGTGTCGTCCTCGCCCTGGATCTCGATCCGGTGCACTTCGCCGCCCGCCTCCTGGGCCGCGTGGTGCTCCCGGGCCTCGGTGGCGATTTCGTGGATCGAGGTCCGGGCCCTCTCCCCCGCCTCCTGCGCGACCTGCTTCACCTTCTTCCCCGCTTCCCTGGCCTTCTGTTCCAGCTCATCGCGCAGCTCCGCCCCGGCCCGGGGGGCTATCAGGAGGGCCACCGCGGCCCCCACGGCGGCGCCAACCGCCGCCGCCACTATGGCCACACCCATGCTACTACCACCATCGTCACGTGCCATTGGAAATCATCCTCCTGTGCGTCTGGCGCCGGGGGCCACAGTACGCAGCAACGGGATCCGCGCCGGTGCAAGGCGCCGACAAAGGCCCGGCAACGGCGGACGGCGTGCAGGCGGGGCGCCTGCGGCCCCGGGAACGGCTACAGCAACGGCGGACAGGATAGACGCCTGCGCTCCCAACCTTCCTCTACGCCTTCCTGATCGAGAGCGTTGCGAAACGCCTCTTGCCCACCTGCAACACATCCCCCTCCGCCACGGCGATCTGCGCCTTGTCGTCGTCGATGACCCGGTCATTGACCTTCACGCCGCCCTGCTGCACGAGCCTGCGCGCCTCGCCATTGGTCTGAGCGAACCCGGCGGCCACCACCAGACGGGCCACCCAGATCTTCCCGTCCTGCAGCTCTCCGGAGAGGTCCACGGTGGGCATGTCGCTGGGCAGTTGCCGTTCCGAGAACACGCGGTCGAACTCTTCGGCCGCCGCCCGGCCCGCAGCGACATCGTAGTACTTCTCCACAACGGCCCTGCCCAACTCGACCTTGAAGTCCCGGGGGTTTCGCCCCTCGTCGATGGCCTGCTGCATCGCGGCCAGCTCCGCCTCCGTCCTGTTCAGAAGCAGCCGATAGTACTGTGGCATGGCGGCATCGGGGATGGACATGAGCTTGCCAAACATGTCATTGGGTTCGTCGGTGATCCCCACATAGTTGCCCAGCGACTTGCTCATCTTGTCCGTGCCGTCCGTGCCCACCAGGAGCGGCCAGGTCATGACGCACTGCGGGGTCTTGCCATAAGCCCGCATGATGTCCCGGGCCACCAGGAAGTTGAAGAGCTGATCCGTGCCGCCGATCTCCACATCCGAGTCAATGGCCACTGAATCGTAGGCCTGGACCAGCGGATACATCAACTCCAGCATGGAGATGGGCACCTCGTCCCGCATGCGCAGGGAGAAGTCATCGCGCTCCAGCATGCGGGCGACGGTGTAGTGGCTTGCCAGCGCCAGGAACTGGGCGGTGCTCATCTTCGAGAACCACTCGCTGTTGTAGCGCACCTCGCACTTGTCCACATCGAGGATCTTGCCCAGTTGCTCGGCGTAGGTCTTCGCATTGGCCTCCACCTGCTCTCGAGTGAGCATGGGGCGCGTCTTGGACTTGCCGCTGGGGTCGCCGATCATCCCGGTGAAGTCGCCGATGATGAAGACCACCGTGTGTCCCAGTTCCTGAAACTGACGCAGGCGCCAGATGGGCACGCTGTGGCCAAGATGCAGGTCGGGGGCGCTGGGGTCGGCCCCGTACTTGATGCGCAGCGGCCGGCCTTCCTTGAGCTTTTCAAGGAGTTCCTCGCGGGAGTGGATGTCGACGGCACTGAAGCCGAGAAGATCCAGTTGCTCTTCAGGTGTCATGTAGGGAAGTCTCCTGGCATGCGGAAAGGCCGCAGTCATGAAAATGCAGCAAGGCCAAGGGCTGGAGGGCGTGTTGGCCCGCCTGCCTTATTATGCTCGGAAATGGAAGAGAAGGCAAAGGGGAGGGCGGCGTGTGGATTGTGGAGCGCGCCATCCGCGCTGCTCCCGTCCGCCCGGACTGAAGTCCGGGTCTGAAAGACGCCGCTGCGCGTCGCCGCGCGGTCCTTCGGACCTGACGACAGCGGCGGACGGCGCCGCTCTGTAGGGCGCGGGCCTGTACCGCGCCGAGAAGTTCATCCAGCATCAACGACAAACGGCGGCGGCGCACAGGTCGCCGCCCTACAACGGCCAACAGCCGACGGCACTGATGACTCCTCACCTCCGTCCCCTCGGCGTCTCTGCGAGCCGCTTGCGCGGTACGGCTGCTCAGGCGAGGGGTGCACGACCAACGGCACGGGGAGCCAAACACATACTCAGTCCGGGCCGACGGGGCTCCCGGCCTCGGCGCTTCGGACTCTCCCCAGCTCATGCTCCGGGCGCCGCGCCATCTGGATGGCCGCGTGGCTATAGTAGGGGTACACACTCCATTCGACGCAGGCAAGAATGTCCGGGCGCCCGTCGCCGTCGAGGTCGGCCACCGCCGGGTGGGGCCCATGAGCGGTGACCTTGATCGGCTCACCGAAGCAGCACAGCGTCACAGGCGACTCGAACAAGGGCTCCGTGGCCGTGCCGCAGTTGCGCAGCAGGTAGATGCTGCCGTCGGAGTCTCGGGTACCGGCGCAACTGTAGATGATGTCCACAAGACCGTCGCCGTCCCAGTCGATGCAGCGGAAGGACTCGGTCCAGTGGGCCTGACGCCCGACAATGGCATCATCGAGCAGCCGGCCGTCACGAAGCCTCAGGGGGCCCTCCTTACGCAGGCGGCGGGTGCCGTCCGGGGCGACGTACTGGACAAACAGGGTGGCCTTCGGGGTGGCTCCGTCGTGGGTGACCATGTCCATCAGGCCATCGCCGTTGAGGTCGGCAAAGCCCGCTCCGGTGCGCCAGAAGAAGGCCTGGTCCTCCTGGTACGGGTAGGGGCTATTGGCCACGCCCTCATCCGCGGCGAGGCGGGCGGTCTGTCGCCGGCTCTCGGGCGAATCGGGATAGCCGTCGCAGATCACCTGCTCCCTCGGCCCGAAACGCGGCTCTGAGCGGGTGCCCACGTTCCGGTACCAAAAGATGCGGTTGGTCTCGTTGGGGATCATCAGGTCTGGCAGGCCGTCGCCGTCCCAGTCCACGAAGGCCGGGTAGGGATAGCCCATGTTGTGCCAGTGCCGCCCGCCCAGGATCTCGTCTCGTAGCAGGCGGATGGGACGGCCCTCCGACAGGATCTGCTCGGGCTCGGCGAACGCGGGCCGCTCGGCGCTGCCCTCATTGAGCACGATCCGCGGCCAGCCGTAGCCGCCACCCACCAGGAGGTCCCAGTCGCCGTCGCCGTCCCAGTCGCACACGTGGGGCCAGGCCTGGTCGCTCAGCGTCAGTGGGGCCGAGAGCGACTGCGCCGTCCCGAAACGCGAGAACCGCGGCCGATCCGCCTCCGCCGGGCAACACTCGTAGAACGAGACCTTCGTGCACACGTCATGCAGCACCAGGACACCCCGCCGCGGCCCCTGATTCACCGCCGCCAGCGAGCTACACCAGAAAGCGTCGATGTCTCCCAGCAGCTCGGGTTCCCCAAACCGGGGCGGATCGCCGCCAAGGTTCTTTTGCCACGCGACTTTCCTGGCTCGTGGCTCGTCTTCCGGGCCCGGGATCAGGCAGAGGGCGTCCGGGAGGCCGTCGTCGTCCACATCGAGAAAGCAGGCCCCCTCCCCCACCTCAAGCGCCACTCCGGGGGAGAACTGGGGCGGCCAGGTGGCCTGTCCCGTGTTGCGCAGGTATGTCCCGTCTATCACGAGGTCGATGGCGCCATCCCCGTTGAGGTCGATGGCCCGGCACGGCTCCCAGGCCGAGGTCTGCCGCGGGACGCTCCCGGCGGCGACGAACGCCGGCATGCCCCCGGCGTCGCGCCCGCCGGTGTTGCGGTAGAAATGCACGCTGTCCGAGCCGGAGGGGCAGTACACCAGGTCCGGCAGGCCGTCGCCATCGAAGTCGGCGCAGTCGGCGGTCATGTAGGTGTGGCTCAGAAACCGGAAGTCTTCGGAGGTCTCCGTGTCCTTGTAGCGCAGCCGCACCAGGTCACCGAACTCGAAGGCTTCCTCCTCACCCACCCGCGGATAGCACAGCACTCCGTCCCAGGGGCGTCCGGGGCGATGGGCGTAGTTCCAGCAGCCCACCAGGTGCTGTCTCCCGTCGCCGGTGAGGTCCAGAAGGCCGCTGAGATAGATCAGGCAGACCGGACGCGGCACCCGGGCGTTGTACCGCAGCAGATCGCCGGTCCCGATGAGGGGAGTGTACGCCGCGGGCCGCAGGGGCGGGCGGCTGGTGGCCGTGCGAAACCGCACCTCGTAGTCCCGGTGCGCGGCGTCCTGGATGACCCATGCCACCCGTCCCGCGTCGCCGTAGGCGAAGTCCTCGCTCACGGCGCAGGGCACGGTCTTGCCGGCGACGGTATCCACCACGTAGATCGAGTTGGGGTCCAGCACTCCCGGCAGACCGCCGTCGCCGATGATGGCGGAGAAGTCGATGTAGGGCTCCAGGGGGACATTGGGGCAGGGCAGGTCGGAGGTGACGCGCAGGTCGACGGCATAGATGCGCTCTCCGGGCACGTCCGCCAGGACCCGGCCAAGGGTAAGTGTGGCGACGGCGGCGACGACCAGAGCGTGCTCGAGCATGAGGACCTCCCGGGAGGCGGCACCACGGGCCAATAGCGCGCGATGGTCTGGTTCCCGCCCGGGTCTCGTCCGACCTGCCGCCCATGCGACGACGGCTGGGTGCCGGCGCGATGACCGCGGTCGGCGGGGGGCGGGGGGCGGGGAGGGACACGCCTTTGGGGCGCGAACTCTTCTTCTGCTGTGACTATCGGAGGCCTTCCATGACACCTCGCGAAGGTGTGGCGGCCGCCCTACGCCTGGAGCGGCCCGACCGTATCCCCTGGCTGGAGATCGGCATTTCCGGCCATGTTTTCAGTCACATAATCGGCGAGCCCATGCCGGCCAGTTCGGGTTTCCACCCGCTGGCGGATGTGGAGGCGTACCATGTCTATCTGAGTCAGGTCATCCGCGCCGCGGGCGAACTGGGACTGTGCGGGGTGCCGCTGAAGTGCTGGAATGTGGCCTTCTCCGCCGGGGAGAACACGGCGGGAGCCAGGGCGCACAAACGCGCCGGAGCCGTGGACAGCCTGCAATCGCTGGAGGAGCACCTCGTCGCCGCGCCACGGGTCGCGGAGATGGCGCCGATTCGGTGCGCCCCGGTGTTTTCCGAGCTCATGCGGCAGACGGACCTGTTCCGCATCCTCTCGGTGGGTGGTGTGTACTCCCACGCCGAGGCCTCGATGGGCACGGCCGAGTTCGCCATCGCCTGTTACGAGCAGCCCGACCTGGTGCAGAGACTGTGTAGCTGGATGGGCGATCGCACCCTGGAGATGCTCGACCAGTTGCTGGCCCGGGTCGAGCCCGACGCCATTCTCTTGGCCGACGACATCGCCTTCAAGACGAGCACCTTCATCTCACCGGAGATGCTGCGGAGATTCGTGTTTCCCCAGTACGCCAGGATCTCCGAGCGTGTCGCCCGGGCCGGGTTGCCCCTGATGTTCCATAGCGACGGGAACCTCACCGAAGTGATGGAGGACTTGATCGGTCTGGGGATCGCCAGCATCCATCCTCTGGAGAATCTGGCCATGGACATCTCCCGGGTGACGGAGACCTTCGGCGATCGGGTGTGCCGGATGGGCAATCTGGATGTGGATATCATCGAACGGCTTCCGGCGGCCCAGGTGCACCGGGAGGCCCTGGCCCTGCTGGAGAGACTGGACGGCCCGGGCTACATCTTCGCCAGCGGCAATTCGCTGAGCCCCTGGGCCCCGCCAGAGAACGTTCTGGCGATGGCCTCCGCGGTGAGGCAGTATAGGAGTGGGTAACGGCAATGCCGTCGTCACCAATCTCTCGCGAGGGCCGCTCGATGATAGTGCCATCGGCCGCGTTAGCTCTCCTGGCACTCACCACCGGCGCCCACTGCGCACCGGTGGAGATTCGCCCGCAGATGGATGAGCGGGTGGCAAGCAGGACCGACACCATCGACCTGCGCGGCCTCACCCCCGAGCAAGCCATGGAGAACGGCGCCCTCCTGGCCACCCGCCACTACGGCTACGGGTCTTCGCCCCGCAATGTCCTGCACCTGCGGACAGACCTGGCAGAGCCGGGGCTGTTCGCTCTTCTGATTCGAGCGGCCTCGGTGGGTGGGGCCAGGCTACAGGTGACGGTGGGGGGCACGATCTTCTCCCGCACCTGGCCGCCGGCGGACAAGACCCACCGGGAGGACAGGCTTTACGGCGTCCCGGTGCCGGCGGGCGAGCAGCATCTGCGGGTCGAGGCCGTCTCCGGCGTCGTGGTCGTGGACGCCTACGTTCTGTATTCCACAGGAGCCGAGGCACCGAGAGAGGCGGTCAGGATGCTGGAAGAACAAGAGCCGCTGACCTTCCCGAAGCTCGACGGCTATCGGGGCATCTGGTATTACAACCAGAAGAGCAATGATGAGTATGTCTACAAGTACAGCGGAGGCCTGGGCACGTACTGTGCCAAGCACATCCCGCTGGCGGTGTACTCCAAGACCGCGGACAAGACATTCTTCGTCTATGGGGGCACGGCCCAGGACGCCCGGCGCCTGCTGATCATGGCCTCCTACTATGACCACAGGACCGGTCTTGTGCCCCGCCCTACGATGGTCCTCGACAAGCAAACCGATGACGCCCATGACAACCCCACGATCGCCCTGGACGATGCGGGCCATGTGTGGGTGTTCGCCAGCTCTCACGGCACCGGGAGGCCGTCGTATATCTTCCGCAGCCGGGCGCCGTACTCGGTGGACGACTTCGAGACGGTGACAGTGACCAACTTCTCGTATCCGCAGACCCACTATCTCCCGGGGAAAGGCTTCTTCTTCCTGCAAACCATCTACCGGGGCGGACGGAGGCTGTTTTGGCAGACCAGTGCCGACGGCTGCGAGTGGGGCGAACCCCGGGAGCTGGCCATGATCGAGCAGGGGCACTACCAGGTGAGCAATTGGCGAGGCGACAGGATCGGCTCGGCCTTCAACTATCACCCGGAGCCGCAGGGCCTGAACTGGCGCACGAACCTGTACTACGTGCAGACCGATGACTTCGGGGCAAGCTGGCACAATGCGGACGGGGAGAAGGTGGAGGTTCCCATCACCACGGTTGACGGCAATGCCCTGGTGCATGACTACCGTGCCGAGGGGCTCAATGTCTACATGAAGGACCTGGTCTTCGATACCCGGGGGCGTCCGGTGATCCTGTACGTCACCAGCCGGGGCTACGAGTCGGGTCCGGGGAACGCCCCACGTACCTGGACCACGGCCCATTGGAACGGGACAGCGTGGGAGATCAGAGGATCGATCACCTCGGACAACAACTACGACACCGGCTGTCTGCACATCGAGTCCGATGGCACCTGGCGGCTGATCGGGCCCACCCGGACGGGACCGCAACCCTACAATCCGGGGGGCGAGATGGCTCTGTGGGTCAGTGAGAACCGGGGCGAGACGTGGCGCAAGGTGGCCGACTTGACCCACGACAGCCCGTACAACCACACCTACGCGCGCCGGCCGGTCAACGCCCATCCCGACTTCTACGCTTTCTGGGCCGACGGCCACGGCCGGCGGCCTTCCGAGTCGCGACTGTACTTCTGCGACAAGAGCGGGCAACGCGTGCGACGCCTGCCGCAGATGATGGAAACGGACTTCGCCGCACCGGAGGCGGTGAGGTGACCCCGGCGCTACGCGCTGCCTATCGTGCTTGCCGTGACCGTCGTCACGGTCTCGCAAAGTGGTGACTGGCGTGACTTTGCCGATGTACCGCCGGCTCATCCTGCAGGACGGATCGCTACCCATCAACCCGGATGGGACGCGGAACTTCGGGGTGCCCCACCGCTGCACCTGCACTCTGGTGTGGCCGGAGGACCAGCGCCCGTCGCCCGACAACACGCTGCTGGTGGACCCCTCGCTGGACGCCCCCGGCTATCGGGAGGCTCTCCGTCGGTTGCGAGAGGCGGGCATCTCTCCGGAGAGTATCGGGAGAACCCTCATCACCCATCCCCACGGCGACCATCTCATGCGGGGCGGCGGTACGGACCTGTGTGGGTGCGGGCAGGCGCTCGAGCTCGGCGAGGCCGGCGAGCTGTCCGGGCTGCAGATCGTCCGCTGTCCGGGGCACCACGAGCGCCACGTGGCCGTGCGGCTCGCCTCGCCCGATGGCGACACATGGATCACCGGAGACGCGATCCTCGGCGAGGACTGGCTGCGGGCCTGGCAATACTACTGGCCCAATGGATACCAGCGGGAGCAGATCGCGCAGACCTGGAGAACGGTGGCGGCAATCCTGAGCCATGCGGACCTGCTCATCCCCGGGCACGGCCCACCGGTACGCGTGACACGCGAGTTGCTGGCGAATCTGATTGAAGGCTTCGGAGGCGCGGAGTACCATGAAGACTGCCCGGAGGTACGGGAGCTGCTGGAGGGGAGGCTGGGGAGGATGAGCAGAGGTACCTAACGAAGCAGTCCATATCGTGGCCGTCCTGCAGACGTGCGAGCCGGAGGAGGGAGGGACCGGACAGCGCATGCCAACCAGAGACGTGCTTGATCTGAGGAACCACGGGGAGACGAGGCGTGTCCTACGGCAGTTGGGCGTCGACGATGCCGCGCTGAGTGTGATCGAGGCCAAGGTGACCGAACAGGCGCTCTCCTGGTTGCGCCTCGGCGAGAAGCACCTGAAGTCCGTACGGCGCCTGAAGCGGTACGATGAGGAGTGGCGCTCAGTCGTTTCGAGGTCCTACTATGCAGCCTACAACGCCTCGAAGGCCGTGCGGTACTACGTTCACGGCTGGGTGAGCCTCGGTGCGGACGACCACCAGAAGGTGGGTCACCTGCCCGACGACTTCCCGGATCGCGAGCGGTGGGCTCGGTTTCTGGTCGACCTGCGAGACGCTCGGAACCAGAGCGACTATGACCCGTGGCCCGAAACGCGCCGCGCTCTGCCAATGAGCCCGGCAGACGCTGTGCGCGATGCCAGGGGGTTCGTCGCGGAGGCCAAACAGTATGTGACCGGTAGGAGGCGATTGGTGTGACGTGGACCGAGCCTGGTGTTGATGCGAAGACGCGGCGTGACGTCGACCTGGCGGCGCAGCGTCTGGCCGAGATCATAGGCGTGGACCGCGTGGAGATTCGCTCGCGCCGGTCGGGCCTGGAGCCGTGGTGGGATGTGGTTGTCGGCCGCAGGGCACCTGTCTACGAGCATGCTCTCTCACAGCTCTACTTCGAACTCCCAGACACGAGCGAGCTGTACGGCAGGATGGGCATCGACGCAAGCGACCGGAGACGCGGCGCTGAGGCCCTGGAGGCACGGGCGCTGCAGGCGGCGATACACCGATCGCTGAACGTCACCCGCGAGATGCTGCTGGCGCCGCCCACGAGCGCTCTTCACGTCCCCTTTGCGTCGGGCGAGGACACAGCCATCCTCGAGCCTGTCAACCACGCGGTCTGGGGGAGGCGAGGCGTGGGCAAGTCCAGCCTGGTCCTTCAGGCCTGCCGCCGGCTGCGCCAGCGCCAGAACCCCTACGCCTGGGTCGACGGACAGCTCTACGTGGGCAGAGACGACCCCCTGACCGTGGTGCAGATCGTGGAAGATGCCCTGCTGGGCCTGGTGGAGACCGCTGAGGAAGCCGAGCTGCCGGGCGCAGATGCTCTCGCGACAGGCCTGGAGGCTGTCCGGAGCGCGGCCGAGACCATCGACACCCCGGACGACCTGCACCCGCTGGTGCGACCTGTGAACCAGGCGCTCCACGCTTTCTTCGCCGCGTCCAAGAAGCACTGCTACATCTTCGTGGACGACGTGCACCTGGTGCCGCACGACCTTCAGGCGCTGCTCGTGGGCATCCTGCTGCGCATCACTTCCGGAGCCGGAGGCGTCACAGACATCGTCGGTGTACGCAGCCTGGTCGACCTGGCGCTGGGGGCCGGAGCGTTCCGCGTCCAGATCCCGGACGACCTTCAGGTTATCTCCCTCGACAGGACACTGGAAGACCCGTCCGGCACACACGAGCACCTGGAGAGCGTTCTGCTGGCATTCATGAAGCACTGCGGATACAGAACGATCGGCCAACTGGTCTCGCCCCAAGCCGTCGAGAGACTGGTGTGGTGCTCGGGCGGCGTTCCGCGCGACTTCCTGTGGCTACTGGAGAAAGCAATAGGCTACGCGCGCCAGCGGACACGCGACAAGATCGGCGTTGAGATGGTCAACCGAGCGACCGGCGAGCTTCACGAAGAGAAGATGAGGCGCCTGTCCGAGGAAGCGCCCGAAGAGGCGGGCGTGCTCCAGGTCGCACTCGAGCGTCTCGCACATCAGTTGCGCCAGGGCAAGAACAGCGCATTCCTGGTCCCGAGCCCACCCCGGACGCCAGAGCACACGATCGTCCAGAAGCTTGCCGATCTGCGCCTGATCCACCTCATCCATCCAGGCATAACACCCAGCACGGTGGGAGACAGGCACCAAGCGTACATACTCGACTACTCATTCTATACCGGGGTGCGTCGCATGCGAGACCTGAACGTACTCAAGACGCAGCGCGGCCAGTCGCCTACGTATGAGGTCCTCCGCAAGCTGCCCAAGATAGACCCGGCAACACTGGTGGCCAACGAGGAGAGCTGAGTCGGCCGCCTACGTTCCCCCTGGAGGGTGACCTATCTTGCGTATCATGGCCATCGGCGCACACCCTGACGACATCGAGATGTACTGCTCCGGAACCCTCTGTGCCTATCGGGCCCGGGGCGATGAGGTGGTCATGGCCTGCGTCACCAATGGTGACAAGGGCGCCGTGAACATGACCACCGAGGAGCTGGCGAGGATCCGCGAGCGCGAGACCTCCGCCTCGGCCGAGATCCTCGGGGCCGAGCTGATGTTCCTGGGCCTCCCCGACGGCGAGCTGTTCGTCTGTCCCGAGCACCGAGCCGTCCTCATCGACGCCATCCGTCAGGCGCGGCCGGATGTGATCATCACCCACAATCCCGACGACTACCACTCCGACCATCGCACCACCAGCGAGCTGGTCTTCAGCGCCGGGTTCTTCGCCAGTACGCCCAACGTGCGCGGCCTGCGAGACGACCTCCCGGCCTACCCCGCCGTACCCCCCGTCTACTATATGGATACCCCCATGGGCGTTGGCTTCTCCCCCACGGACTATGTGGACATCACCCCGCACATGGAGGCCAAACGCCGGATCATCGAGTGCCACGAGAGCCAGGTGCAGTGGCTGCGGGAGCACGACAACTGCGACATGCCCCACATCGCCGATATCATGGCACAATTCCGGGGCATGCAGTGCGGAGTGCAGTACGCCGAGGGCTTCCGGAAGCTGGACCAGTGGCCGAGGATCCGCGCTCAGAGGCTACTGCCATAGATGGGTGGCCGAGAAGCCCGGCCGGGCTTCTATGTAGCGGCTGCGGTCCTTCCGGGCCGCATCAGGATAACAAAGAGGTAACTCCCGACCTATTGGGGAACACTTACGTTATGACTAGGGGGAGCGGCGCCCCGTCGCCGCTCGTCTGGTCTCACGCATCCAAGCACACGTAACGAGGAGACATCTGTATGAGACGTGGCTTCACGCTGATTGAGTTACTCGTTGTGATTGCTATCATCGCCATTCTCGCCGCCATTCTTTTCCCTGTGTTCGCTCGGGCACGGGAGAAGGCCCGACAGACCAGTTGTCTGTCGAACGTCAAGCAGATCGGTCTGGGCCTGCTGATGTACGCCCAGGACTATGACGAGAGGCTCCCCGGCACGTATCAGAAGGAGACGGCCGCCGACTGGCCACTTCTGAAGTGGAGCACGCTGATTGCCCCCTACGTCAAGAACAGCCAGATCTTCACCTGCCCCAGCTACGATAGTGCCGAGGGCTATGGGGCCAACACCTACGTCATGCCCGACAGCCGCGGTGACTTCAACGCCGCCATGGCGGGGATCACGCACCCGGCCGAGACCTTGATGATTTTCGACTGCTGGAATGCCGCTAACTGGTGTGCCACAGGCAACTGGTTCGGCGAGCGGGGTTGCACCGCCGGCTGCTACGGTGGACGCGCTGCAGGCATTCGCTTCGACGGCGCCGACATCTCCCGGCACAACGGTGGGTTCAATGCCGTGCTGTGTGACGGGCACGCCAAGTGGTTCAAGGGCGGGGAGGCCGACAGGGACTACGCCAAATACTGGCAGAAGGCACGATAGAAGCCCGGCCGCAAAGCCGGGGCTGCCGTGAAGATGTCATCCTGAGCGTCAATCTCGCGCAGCGAGATAGCGAAGGA
>CAYRFY010000046.1:0-10355 GCA_964423635.1 uncultured Armatimonadia bacterium
GCCCTCCGCCACGCTCGTGGAGCGGATGGCATCCAGCAGACTGGTCTTGCCGTGGTCGACGTGGCCGAGAATGGTGACGACCGGGGGGACGTCCACACCCTGCTCGGGCCTGGTGGTGGTGGGTCGGCGCGCCAGTTCGGGTAGCGGCACGACCTCTCCGGCCTTCGCGCGTCGTGCGCGCTCGGCCTCCTCCTCCTCGGCCAGTTGCGCCAGTTGGCGCTCGAGCTCGGCAAGGCCGTCGTCCTCATCCAGGCGCGCGGGGCCGCGGCGACGGAAGTACTTCTCCGTCTCCTTGTCCTCTTTGGTGTCGACATCCTTGGCTTCGCCCTTGCGCTTGGCGCTCTCGGAGGCGGCCTCGACGGTGGCCGGCGGGGGAGGAGCCTGTACCGCCGGCTCGGCGGCGGCGCCCTTGGAACGCCGGCGCTTGTCCTGGGTAGCGGAGGGCTGCTTGGCCGCCTCGGGGCGTCCGGTTTGCGCCGCCTGCGGAGCCGCAGGTGCCTCGGCGGGAGCCGCAGCAGGCTCCGCGGTCTCGGAGGCCTGAGCCGGCGGGGCCTCGGCAACCACAGGAGCCTCGGCGGCCGGCGGCTCAGGGGTGCGGGCCGCCTCGGCGGCCCTCTCCTGCTCCGCGACCTCGCGAGCCTGCTTGGCCTGCTCGGCGAGTAGCTCCTTGGCGGCATTGGCGGTCGCCTCGTCGATGGCCGTAGCCGGGGTAACATTCCCCATACCCAGCTCGGCCAGGGCCGCCACAAGAGCCTGGCTGCGAAGTCCTAGTTGCTTGGCTAGCGAGAACACTCGGACCTTTCCCAAGGTGGGACACCTCCGCGGGACAAAACCCGCCCTGCAACAATTGGTTTCGTGGCTCAGGGGCATCACCGGCCGGCGACCGCGAGCGGCTACGCATGCCGGTGGCGCCTCAGTTCTCTGCGTCAACAAAGGTCAGATCGTCTGAATCGTCGGATACGTCGGCCTCGGGCGCACCCGGTTCGGCCTCCGGCGCACCCGGTTCGGCCTCGCTGCCGGCGGTGTCCGCCTCGTCGTCGTCGCCCAGAAGCTCGCCCACATCCAGATCCTCGAGGTCACCTTCACCGCCCAACAGCAGCTCGCGCACCATCCGCGCCTGCCGGGCCGTGATGCTGCTTGCATGGCTGGTGACATCGATGCCCTCTTCCTGCATGATCTCGACGAGGTCCTTGCTCTCCACCTCTAGCTGCCGGGCCAACTCGTAGACCCGGACCCGCTCTCCACTGTCCTCGGCCTCGGCGGTCTCCGCCGCAGCGGGCGCACCCGCCGGCGTCGTGACGATCGGCTCTGGATTCTCGGCCCACTGACTCTCGCTGCGGATGTCAATCCGCCAACCCGTCAGTTGGGCGGCGAGCCGCACGTTCTGCCCCCGGCGACCAATGGCCAGAGAGAGCTGGTTGTCCGGGGCCACAACGATGGCTGAGCGTTCCGCCTCGTTGGCGTACACGTCGCTGACCTTGGCCGGCGACAGTGCGCTGCGCAGGTAATCCTGGATGCTGTCATTGTAGCGCACGATGTCGATCTTCTCGCCGCGGAGCTCGTCCACAATGGCCTGCACTCTGGCTCCGCGATGACCGACACAGGCGCCCACCGGGTCCACCTGAGGGTCGGTGGACAGGACGGCAACCTTCGATCGCGCTCCGGGCTCCCGGGCCACGGAGCGGATCTGCACGATCCCGTCGTACACCTCGGGGACCTCCAGCTCGAACAGGCGCAGTACCAGGTTTGGGTGCGTGCGCGAAATGATGATCTGAGGGTTCTTGGTGGTTCGGCGCACGTCCAGGATGTAGACCTTGATCCGGTCGTTGAACCTGTAGGGCTCACCGGGGATCTGTTCATGGGCCGGAAGCAGAGCTTCGACCCGCCCCACGGCGACGAAGACGTTCCGGGCGTCTCGCCGCTGGACCTCGCCGGTCACGACCTCCCCGACGCGATGGGAGAACTCGTCGTAGACGATCTCGCGCTCGGCCTCGCGGATCCTTTGCATGACCACCTGCTTGGCGGTCTGCGCGGCGATGCGGCCGAACTCGCTGGCGTCAACCTCGTGCTCTTCGTACTCGATCTCCTCGGCCCTCAGACCGGCCTCGATGAGCGGGTCCGCCACGGCGAGAGACTGATCCGTGTTCTCCTCGCCAACGGCAGGGGGCTCCTGCACGCCCTCGGGCAAGATGGGCTTGCGCGCGATGATCTTGACCGTCCGCGCCGCCGTGTCCACCTCCAGCCGCACTTCCTCGGCCACCCCGAAGTGCTTGCGGTAAGCGGACTGCATCGCGGCCTCCACGGTCTGGATCAAGGAGGCCATGGGGATGTCCTTTTCCTTCTGCAGTTGCTCCAGCGCGTCAATGAACTCGCCATTCATGGGTTACGTCAACCCCCTAGCGCATGCTCCCTGCACCATCGGCACCCGCAGGCTTGGGGAGTTGGCATCCCTCGGCATCGACGCGTCCACAGCCAGTGGAAGGGCCCAGTCTTGCTCCCTGCTTGTGCGCATCATCTTTCCTTGTCCCAGTCATACAGGATGTTCGCCGCATCCACCTCGGAGAGTGGTACGGCGATCTCGCCATTGTCCGTCTCGATGACGGCCCGCCCATCCTCGACGCCTCGCAGAAGGCCTCTGACGGAATGGCGGCCCACACCTTCCTCATCGTAACGCAAAGCCACTCGTTCTCCGGCGAAACGCACGAAGTCCCGGTCGTCGGTGAGGGGCCGGTTCACCCCCGGAGAGGTCACGACCAGCGTGTAATGCCCCTCGATGGGGTCCGTGGCGTCCAGCAAGACCGAAAGCCGGCGAGCCATCGAGGTGCAGTCGGCCGAGGTCACGCCGCCCGGCTTGTCAATCATCACCGTCAAGGTGCGGTTGCCCACTCGTCCACCGAGACGAAGCTGCACCAACTCATGGCCGAAAGACACCAACGTCAGCTCGATCTCACCGCGGATACGGTCCGTCACCGGGCTCGGCTTCCGCTTCATAAGGCACCCCCAAACCCAGTGCGAGAAAACAACTGGGAGTGGGCGATGATGCCCACTCCCAGGAAGTCATTTCCCGAGATTAAACCTACGACACAGGCATTATAGCAGCCACCGGCGGCGGACGCAAGGGGTAATAGGGTCGCGCGGCCGACGTGGGCGTGCCCCTCGAACAGCCTCTACCGGCCCCGGAAAAACCGCGGTCAGGGCCACCCCGCAGTACCCGGGGATAACCGGGCCCGACTGCCGGGCGGGCACAGGCGGGACGGCGTCGAGCGCGAAGCGCAGATCCCGGTTGCGGCCCAAGTGCGCATGCCGTAAGATGAGGGCGAACCGAGGCGGTCGCCCCGGCTGCGCTCACCAGGCACGGGCTCGCCCGCCAGGGCGGGGAGGACTCCTGCCGCGGTGCCGCGAAATCACACGTCGTCCGGCGGCGCAACCGACACCACATGGAGGTGCCCACGTGGCCATCCGCTACTGCATCCCGACAACACTCGCACTCCTGCTCGCCCTGTGCTCGTGCCTCGTCGCCCAGCCGGCCGAGACCGTTTCGTCCCCCGTGATGACGGCCACGGTGGACCGCGCACTGGACGGCGGCGCTCTGCGCGTCAAGCTCGACGACAAGGATCAGACCGTGAGACTTCACGGGATCTGGGTCCCCGAAGATCCCCGGTGCCTGGCATTCCTGGAGGACCGTGTAGGGGGCAGGGAGGTCGCCGTGGAGACTTTGCCCCAGGTGTGCTGGGAGAATCCCACCCGTCCGGAGGTCCTGCTCTATCCCGCCGGCATCGCCTCGGAGGGCTTGAGTCTGAACGCCGCGATGCTCCTCAACGGCTTCGCCGCGGTGCGTGCCCCCAGGTGCGCAGCCTACTCCCCGGTGGGTGCGGACTGGCAGCCGCTGGCGGATGAGGCGCGGCAGGCCGGGCGGGGTCTGTGGCCCGATGGCGGGGTGGCCTTCGCCGCGTATCTGCGCAGCCAGAAGGGTCTCACGCAGCTCGATATTCTCAAGGCGCTGTACAGCAACTTCGGGGTGGTGGGACGCGAGGGCACGACCTGGGGTTACGACTGGTAGAGCACAGATCCGGCGCAGCCGGCAGGGCCCGTCGCCGCTGAGCGGCGGGCCCTTTGTGTTGCTCCCGCACGAGCCTGTACCGCCGGACCGAGCGGTGCCGCGGGTTTGAGACCCACAGACGACCGCGTCCCCCCCCCCGCGGTACAGGTGGGCGGCGGCACGCCGTAGGGGTCGGTGGCTCCCGGCTGTAGCCACTACCAGCGGTCATCGGCGACAGCGACGCCGTCGCCCACCGGGGGACGCTCTCCCCGAGCCGTGCGCGGCTTGGCCTCATTGACCGTCAGGGCACGGCCGCCCAGCTCCACACCGCTGAGGCCGCCAATGGCCGCCCTGGCCTCCTCGTCGCTGGACATCTCGACAAACCCGAAGCCTCGAGAGCGACCGGTGTCGCGGTCCGTCACGATGCTCACGTGCTTGACGGTGCCGAACTGCTCGAACACATCCCTCACATCGCCCTGCGAGGTCTCGTACGACAGGTTCCCTACATAGATGCGCATAGCGACCTGCTCCCTGCCGTCCCTGACGGACGTCCGGTGCGCGAGTGGCCGAGAGTCCCGGAGGCAGAGGGCGCAGGTCCGCCGTCGGGGCCGTGCGGAATGCAGTTGTGGATAGAGGATACCGGTGCGTGAGGAGGTGGCAAGATGGTACGGACATGCATAGCCGGGCCACTCGCTGCGCGGCTGTCTGCGCCCGCCGCGATCAGTCTGGCGGCGCTATTCCGCGTTCATCGGCGCATCACCTCCATGCCTGTGAAGTTTTTCGTCGGCTCGTCCAGCGACCCCCGTTCCGACCGACAACTCCCGGCGGGTCGGGCAGGGAGCGGTGGCTCACAGAGAGAATACTGCTGCGGCGGGAGCCGGGGAGCCGTCTCACCCCACAGAGCCCGTCGTGTCCCTCCTTACAGGCCGTGAGACCTGACACATCTGAAAGGTTGATCCCTAGTGAAGGTTCTTCAAGTCACCTCCACCAGCAGCTTCGAGGTGCTCGATCTGCCCGTTCCCGAGCCCGGACCGGGGCAGGTGCTCATGCGCGTGGAGGCCATCTCCACCTGTCCCCAGTGGGACCTGCACCTGCGCCACAATGAACCCATGTTCGTCGGCCACCAGTTCCACTATCCGTACACGCCCGGCCAGCCCGGCCACGAGGGGGTAGGCACCCTCGAGGCTTTGGGGCCCGGTGTCGAGGGCCCCGCCGTGGGCACGCGTGTCTGCGCCTGGCGCGACCAGGGCCACGACCGCCAGGGCTGCTACGCCCAGTTCGTCGTGATGGAAGCCGGCAACGTCATCCCGGTCCCCGAGGACCTCCCGGCCGCCGCCCTCGCCCCTCTCGAGCTGGCCATGTGCGTCGGCACGGTTTTCCGGATGCTCAAGGACATGAATGTCCTCCAGGGCCGAAGCTTCGGCGTGTCCGGCCTGGGGCCGGCGGGCCTGGTGGCCATGCAGATGGCCAGGGCCGAGGGGGCGACGAAGGTCGTGGGCTTCGACCCGGTGGCTGAACGACGTCAGTTCGCCCTGGGCATGGGAGCCGATCAGTGCCTGGATCCAACGGAAGATCACTCCGCAGACCTGCCGGAGCGTCTGCAGACCTCGGTGGACTGCCACGGGGCGAAGGCCTCCGTCGAATCAACCATGGACCGCACCAGCGACGTGGTGGCGTTGTTCGGAGTGCAACGAGAGGACTACACCTATGCCCTGCGCCACGGCGGCATCCGCCTGTGTGGCTACAAGGGCCACTTCCTCGAGTCCGCCCAGTACGCTCTGGCTCTCATCGTCGCCGGAAAGCTCAATTTGGCCCCGCTGTGCACGCATACCCTGCCCCTGGAGCGTTACGGTGAGGGCATCGACCTTCTGGAGCAACGCAAGGCGCTGAAGGTGCTCTACAGGCCGTGGGGTTAGGGAGTAGGGAGCAGGGCGAAGGACGTCGTCTGCCTGTGCCGTGCGGAGGGCCGGATTGGTGGGCATCGTCTGCCCGCCGATCCGGCCCCGCCGTTTGGCACTCGCGCAGCCGTGGGCGATGACGGCGAGGGGCGACGCTCCGTCTCGTTACCTCGTCGTGTGCCGTCTGAGTTCGCCGTCCGTGCCCGGCGCAGGTGTCTTGGCTCCCGCGCGGAAGTAGTGGGCATCTTGCGCCGGAGGTCCTCGATGAACGTCCTTGATTGTGGCTTCACTGCTGCTCTGATTGCCCTCGCCTGCTCGGCACTGGCCCAGCCCCTGCCACAGTTTGAGAGAGAGACCTTCAACTGCTCCGCCGATGGCTCGCGCTGGCCGTACCTGGTGCAGACTGTCCCCGAGCCCGCAGCGGTCCTCATCTACCTGCACGGCCACTACAGCGATGAGACCCAGGGGATGACCGAGGGGATCTACAACGACGGTTTCGGCAAAGTGCGCCGCGAGTGTCTGGCCCGGCGGTGGGCCTACGTGTGCCCCTGGTATGGGGGCAATACGTGGATGGGGCCGCTGGCCGAGCAGGGCCTGGCCGACCTGATCGGCATCCTGAGGCAGAGATGGCCGGGCAAGCCGGTGTACCTGTGCGGCGGCTCCATGGGCGGGTCTTCAACGTTGGTCTTTGCCACCCGCAGGCCGGAGCTGATCGACGGGGCCATCGCCCGCTGCCCCGCCGGTGACATCGAAAGCTACTATCGTTTCGCCGCCACGACCGAGGGCAATGCCACCCTCAAGAACATCGCCGACGCCATCGGCATCCACTACACCGCCGCCGGCCACGTGCTTGGCGACGAGCTTCGCTGCCGCTCGGCGGCGCTGAATGCCGAGCGCCTCACCATGCCGGTGCACATCATCCACGGGGCGAAGGATACCCTCATCCCCGTGGAGGGGACGCGACGGCTGGTGGCACGGCTGCAGGAGCTGGGACGGCCGGTCAAGTACGTGGAATTGCCCGAGGGGGGCCACGACGCACCGGTGAACGAGGTGGACTGGAGCGAGGCTTTCGATTTCGTGGCCGCCGGCGGCAGGCCGTGACCCTCCGGCAAGCCCAATCGGAAGACGACCAGAGACGGAAAGGACGCGTCGGGCATGAGCCAACACGACGAGGCACAGGAAGAGGGCCCGCAGCGCCTGGTGCTGCAGGGCGTGATCGACGAGTGCCGACGACTGTCGGATGAGCTGGCGCAGCAGTATGGTCCCGGCACCTGGGTTCTGCAGTTCGGTGCCCCGAGCGCGGTGTTCCACAGCCTGCTGCAGATGCGCGCGGTCGGGCGAACGAGCCCGGACTATCACACTCTGGCCGCCGTGTCCGGCGCCTGCGCCCTGACACCGTACTCCCCCACCGACTTGGGGGGAATCCTGGCCTTCGCTCTCGTTGATTCTGAGAAGCGCATGGGCGAGGCCACCGGCTGCCTTTGGGAGAGTGTGTACGTGACGGGCCTCGAGGGGACCTGGAACTCCATGGTGGCAGACATCGAGAGTGGGCGACCTCCCCGATTGTGGGAGCGAGGGGGCGCGTTCCTCTTCGCGGGGCGCCACTCCGATCCCCGCACCTCCGACTATGACGAGGTCCTTGCCCTCTACGCCGGGCGACCCGAGGAGTGTGACGAGTGGGAGGACATGGACTTCCTCTACGAATGGATAATGGGGCCAAGCCGCACCGACAGTACCTCGTATCTCCGCTGCACCGCTGACGGCGCTCCGCGGCCGGCGATCGAGGTGGCGGCCGAGGTGATCGGGTGTCTGGTGAAGTGGAGCAAGCGGCCGCCTGACAAGCTCGTGCGCGAACTGGGCTCCATTGAGTTCGGTCTCCGAGCCATCGCCACCGCCGCACGGGACTGTGCCGGCGGCGTCTTGGCGCCGTCGCCCGTGGGCTACGCCATGCTGGCATCGTCCTGGTGCCTGCGGGCCAGCACGGCGGCCTACCTGGACCGCGTGGCCGATGAGGCGCTCTTCCCCAGCGAGCTATCGACCCATCTGCGGGCCGCGGCGGAGCTGTACCGCGAAGCGTTCGGCAAGTGGCCGCAGTTCCAGCACCTCGTCGACGAGCACCGCGAGCTGCATGCGCCCGAGGACGACGGGGAGACCGACGACGACTACCCGGATGAGTTCGACGACGATTGGGAGGATGACGGGGGCCTCGAGGACGACGAGGTCGCCGACCTGGCGGACACGGAAGAGTACCCCGCGGAGAGCGCGGTGCCGGACGACCCCGACGGGAGGCTCGCAGAGGAGAAAGACGCCGGCTATGACCTTATCGGGCGTCCGGTATGGTCCGCCAAGCGATGCGCCGACGGCGCGGCGCTGATCCGTCAGTGGCACGACCTGGAGGCGGCGGCCATCGAGGAACTCAGGAAGGTGTGGCTGGCTCTAGACTGACCGGCTCAGACGCCGTTCACGGGCCTCGCGTCTGGCACTCGTCTCGGCGGCTCGGCCGGATGAGCACCACCGACGCGCCGGCCGCCACGCTGAGGGGACGGACGTCGTCGCCGGCGTCTCACCACCATCACCCACGGGGAACACACCGCCCAAGGAGCACCCCCATGGACTGGCTACTCGTCGCCCTGCCCTGCACTGCGCTCGCTTCAGCCATCGCAGCCCAGACACTCCCCGACGCGCCCCTGCGCGACAAGACCCTGGTCGTCTGGACGTCGCCCGGCAACCTGGATCAGCATGGGGGCAGCGCGCTCACCATCGACGGCCGGCACGGGAAGTTCGATGCCATCGCCTTTGGAGAGCTGTGCCCGGCGCGCTGGATGCCGGGCAGCACGGGCTTTGCGCGCACGCAAAGAGACCAGGAGGCCTGGCCTCAGGAGACGGCGGCCCCCGGCGAGTTCGTGCAGATCGCCATCGCCTACCGGAGCGACACCCTCGCGATGTATCGCAATGGCGAACCGTATGCCGCGTACCAGATGCCCAGTCCCCCGGAGACATTCGGCCCGGACTCCGTGGTGATGTTCGGCAAGCGCCACCTGGATGTTGGCCAGCCCACGGATAGCTTCACGGGCACCATCAAGGACGCCCGCATCTACGCGGAAGCTCTGAGCGCCGAGGCGATCGCGGCCCTACGGCCGGGCGATCCGGCCGGCCCGGAGCCCTGGGCGTGGTGGGACTTCTCCTCCGGTGCCATCGCCGAGCGCACCGGGCGGTATGCCGAGGCGCGACTCGTGGGCGATGTGAAGCTGTCCGCCGATGGACTGGTGCTCGGCGGCGATGGGGCCAGTCTCATCGCCTACCCGCGGGCGGAAGAGACCGCGTCACGAAGCGCGTGGGCGGAGGGCGAGGCGGTCCCGCGCCACGTCATCGAATCGGCGCGGAACCTCAGGGACCATCTGCTGGCAGACCGCTATCGCCCCGGCTACCACTTCTGCATGCCGGAGGACAGAGGCATGCCCGGCGACCCCAATGGCGCGCTGTACTGGAACGGCCGCTACCACCTGATGTACCTGTACCACGACGGCAGGGCCTTCGTCTGGGGGCATGTCTCCAGCAGCGACCTGGTCCACTGGCGCTACCATCCGCCGGCTCTCGGGCCCGGCGAGGGCGACACCGGCATCTTCAGCGGCGGAGCGTTCGTCGACAAGGCCGGCGTTCCGACTATCACCTACTGGGGCCTGTCCGAAGGGCCCGGTCGGGGCGTGTGCATCGCCCGCAGCACCGATGCTCAACTGGACCGGTGGGTCAAGAGCCCGGCCAATCCGGTGGTGCGGTCCACCCACTGGGGCTACACGGTGCAGACCGGCGCGGACGGCAGGGAGATCGTCTACGGCTCCGCGGACCCATCCAACATCTGGATCAAGGACGGCCGGTACTACATGCTCACCGGCAACCTCCTGGTACTCAACCACTACGGCAAGGATCTGGGTCAGGTGGAACACCAGGGCGACACGGCCTACCTTCTCGTCTCCGACGATCTCGAGCATTGGGAGTACCTGCATCCTTTCTACAAGTCCGACCGCAAGTGGACCCACGCCGGCGAGGACAACATGTGCCCCGTATTCCTCCCGCTGCCCGCGAGCGCCGAGGGTGGCACGCCCGGCGACAAGCACCTCCTGCTGTTTATCAGCCACTGTGACGGCTGCCAGTACTACATCGGGCGCTACGAGGATGACCACTTCCTGCCCGCGCAGCACGGACGGATGACGTGGGCGGACAACGCGTACTTCGCCCCGGAGGCCTCATCGACGACCGCGGAAGGCTGCTGATGTGGTCCTGGATTCTGGACAACCCGCCGCAGGAGCACATCGACGTTCAGGGCTGGCAAGGAATCTACGGGCTTCCCCGCGTCTTGTGGCTGGGGGAGGACGGGACACTGCGGCTGCGCCCGGCCGACGAGCTGCGGGCATTACGGC
>CAYRFY010000046.1:10365-20781 GCA_964423635.1 uncultured Armatimonadia bacterium
ACTCCCCGCCGGCGGGCGCTTCGACCTGGAGGGCTTTGCCGGCGAGCAGTTGGAGCTGGAAGTCACGCTGCCGCCGGAGCAGGCCGATAGCTGCCAGGTCAGGGTCTGCTGTTCGGCGGATGGACGGGAGCAGACTGTCATCTCGTACGACGCTGCAGAGGCCAAGCTGAGACTCGACACGACCCACTCCAGCCTGGGGTTCGGCCGCAAGCTGGTGGAGGCCGCCCCGCTGGAGCTGCGGGTGGATGAGCCGCTCACACTGCGAGTCTTCGTAGACCGCTCGATTGTGGAGGTCTACGCCAACGACAAGCAGGCCATCGCCAGACGCGTCTACCCGACGCTGGAGGGCACAGGGGTGGCGCTGGTGGCGGGCGAGAAGGCGGCCGCCGTCGCGTTGGTGAGGGCGTGGGAGTTGATGCCGGCCAATCCGTTCTGAGAAGACGACGAGAAACGGCGGGGAACGTCAGACCACGGAGACACGGAGATACACGGAGAGAGGCGGGGAACGGCACACGGCAGAGAACGGCGGAGCACGTCTGGGACGGGGGCCGGGGAGCGTCGCGAGTACGGCGGCACCCGGGAGAGCCACCGCCGGTGCCGAACCGCCCCAGACGGGGACGGACACTGCAGCGGACGGCGAGACAGGACGAGAGATGACGCTCGGGAGACCCGCTTGCTATGCGCGTCGGCCTTGCTGTGCCACGAATCACGACGGATGTAGAGACCAACCTGAGCACCATCGCACGGCTGGCCGAGCAGGCGGCGGCCGATGAGGCCGACCTCGTGCTCTTCCCTGAAGCGGTGACAACGGGTTTGTCGCTCACCGACCGCTTCGATGAGGACCTGGCCCTGGGGACGCCGATCCCGGGCCCGATCACGGAACGTCTCGGACAGATCAGCCGCAGTCTGTGCGTGTGGCTCGGCGTCGGGTTTCTGGAGCGCGCAGGAGACAGGCTCTACGACTCGGCGGTGCTGCATAGCCCTGACGGGAGCCTGGCCCTGTCCTATCGTCGCATCGACAGCCACTGGCACGCCTCGCGCGTCCCCCCCAACACCTACTGCGAGGGCAGCGATCTGGGGGCCGTCGATACGCCGCTGGGGAGGCTGGCCTTCGCCGTCTGCGGGGACCTGTTCAATGACGGGGTCCTGGAGCGTATCCGCACCGTACGGCCCGACGTGATCCTCCATCCGATGGCTCGTTGTTTCTCCAACGGCTCGCGTGACCAGGACCGTTGGGACAGCGAGGAGCTGGGCCACTATGCAGTGCGAGCCAAGGCGGCGAGAGCCACGACACTGACCGTCAACTACCTGGCCGACCGCGAGATGAGCGGCGGCGGCTTCGGGGGCGCCTGGATCCTTGGGCCCGACGGCAGCGTCCTGGCCCAGTTCCCCCTGGGCACAGAAGGGGTGCTGGCGGCGGAGCTGGAGTGACGGGAACGGATGCGCGTATCAGACCACGGAGACACAGCGTGCGCGGACCGACAGGGACAGCCATAAGACAGAAGAGCGGCGAAGACCGGCTGTCCACGAGCCGCTTCACCGGCCGGCCTCGAGCCTGGAAGCGCGGCTGAGAAGTCCACATTCGGATGGGAGTGTCATTCTGAGAGCGTCCGCTCCCGAAGGGAGCAGCTTGAGGAATCCCCTGGGATATGGCTGGATCGTGCGCCCAAGCGGCGCATGCCGGGGCATGCGCCGCTTGGGCTTGTGACGCCGGCGCTCCAGGATGACATCCTCACGGCAGGCCCGGCTTTCAGGCCGGACCTCTATGCCCCAGACCGGAGGCACGAATATGCCCGCCGAGCGCCTCGCGCTGGTCGCATCCATCGACTGCACCGCCGACTATCCGCCGGAGCGGTACTTCGGCCATGAAGACGTGCGCGTCGTCCAGTCGCCTCTGGGCGCGTATCGCGAGGCCGGAAGCGTGCCCGCCTCGCGCTTCGGCTACCGGTTCTCGGTCAACAACATTGGCCGCCCCCACCTGCTGGTGGTGCGCTATCCTGATGACAAGCGCCGGTACATGTGTGTCATGGACGGCACCTGCTATGACCTCACCACCGGGGTCTTCACCGGCGTCGCCCAGCCGTTGAGCCGGAGCATGCAGAAGCTCGAGGTGGTCTTCTGGCCCCGCTGGGAGGACTGCAGCGTGGTGCTCATGACCTGGGGCCACGGGGAACCCGCGGCGGCGGCGAGCATCGAGGTCCACGAGCTTGCCCACCTGCCGCCCATGGAGCCCATCGCCATCGAGGGGGAGACCCCGCGGCGGCAGTTCGGCATCCAGTACGAGGACCCCTGCGGCACCGGCGCCAGCCAGGGCGCGCGCACGCCCGAGGAGTGGATGGAACGCGTCATTCAGTACGCCGCCTACACCGGCCAGACACACTTTGGCTATCCCGTAGCCTGGTACCACGGTCCCCGCTTCCCTTCGGAGCGCGAGCCCGCCGACGACTTCCGCATGGTAGTCACCCCTGACCGCAAGCAATACTCCTGGTGGACCACCAATCCCCACGACTGGGTGGCCGACTTGCTCCCGCACTTCCAGGCCGCAGGCCTGAAGCTACAGGCCTCCATGACGCTCCTGAGACTGGGCTCCCTCCTGGAGGGGATGAATGTCGACACGGAGGCGATCGCGGCCGGGGCCGAGACGTACAACAACGTGCTGTGGGATGGCAACGTCCAGGCCGGCACCCAGGACTGGACCCCTGTGTACAATGCCCGCAACTACGCCGGGATGCTGCAAGAGGACCGGGACTGTGTGGATTTCGGTGACGTCGAGCTGGCCTATGGCGAGAAGACCCGTCAGCCCTATCCGCCGGGTCCGATGTTCAACCCCCTGCACCCCACGGTGCAGGAGGCGCTGGTGGGCTTTGTCGCAGAGGTCGCGCAGCGGTATGCCGGCTCGCCGGCCTTCGCGGGTGTGTCCATCAACATCTGGCACGCCACCTTCCTGTGGTTCGGCTCGCTGCGCTCGGGCTATGACGACTATACGATCGGTCTGTTCGAGAGCGACACCGGCATTGCGGTGCCGGTGGACGCGAAGGCGCCGGACCGGTTCTCCCGGCGCCACCGCTTCCTGACGCAGGTGTGCCGCCCGGCGTGGATCTCCTGGCGCTGCCACAAGATCCGCGACCTGGTGCGGCGCCTGCGGGATGCCGTCACAGCGGCCCGCCAGGACCTCACGCTCACCTTGACCTTCTGGAACGAGATGACCATCCCGGCGCTCCTGGGCCCCATCGGCGCCTCGCACCAGTTGCAAGCCCGTCCGAGCAACGCGGAGGTCTACCGAGAGGGTGGCCTGGACCTGGAGTTGTACAAAGACGAGCCGGGGCTCTGCATCGACCTGCAGCTCGAGCCGGCCCGGGACCGAGGCCTGTGGGGAGGCTCGGGGGACCAGACCCCGCTCGAGCAGGCCACCATGTTCCGGGACTTCGACTTCCTGGACGATGAGACGCTGACGGCAGTCAGGGAGCAGCAGCACCCGGGAGCCTTCATCTTTAATAGCTGGGTGGAGGCCTGGGGCGAGCACCGCTGGTTCCCCTGCGATGCCGGTGACCCGCTTCCGGCGCAGATCGCCGCCGACTACCACTCTCGGCTCGGCGAGGACACCGGCGTGTTCCGGATGAACTCGATGTACCCCGAGGACGGCTTCTGGTTCGACTCGCAATTGCGCATCACCCCGGCCTTCCCGGCGGGCGACCACTTCATGGAGCACTACGCCCACGCGCTGGCGGAGCTGGACGCCCGGCGCATCACCCGCGGAGGCCTGTTTCTGGACACCGCCCACAGCGAGCAACTGCGGCGTTTCGCCCGGGTCTTCCGAGCTCTGCCGGACGTGCGATTCCACACATTGTCTTGCTGCTCCGATCCGGTAGCCGTGCGAAGCGCCTATGTCGATGACAAGCTCTATCTGTACATCGTGAACCGCGAGTACTACCCGGTGGAGGTGCAGATCGAGCTGGAGCCCTGGGAGGCCGCCGCCACGGATGTCGCCTCAGGCGAGACGCAGGTGCTCGGGGGACTGATGAAGCTCTCCCTCGGGCCGTATGAGCTGAGGGCCTACACCCTCGGCGAAGAGGCCGACCTGCAGTTCTCCTCTGTCACCGTGCCAGAGGAAATCGAGGCCGACCTGCGGAGACGAGCGGGGGAGGCCGTGGCGCGCCTGGAGGCGACCATCGGCACCGGGAGGCCGGTGCCCGGCATCGAGCGGATGCTGCGCCGTCTGCGGCAGGCGGTGGAGGAGGAGCGCTGGGCCTGGGTGAGGCGGGCGTTGGGGTCGCACGTTGTCTCCAAGGCGTGCGGCCGGTTGGTCTGATCGGAACCCGGGGCGCGTACATGCTGGGGCTGTGCGGCAACGGCACGTCGCGGGGCCCTGGGTCCCATGCCACCCCTTGCGGCAGGGCTCGGCGTGCGGGCACCGCAAGCGCTACGCCCCCGGTGGCCTCCTGCCACGGGATAGCGCAGGCGCAGTGCGGCCCGCCGGGCGGGCTCACCTTCCACGACACGCCGACGGCGCCGGGCCTCCCCGCCATCACCGCCTCCGCGGACGACGGCCATCGGTCTCATCCCCGCCCCTGGGCTAACGACGTACTTGGGCAATCACGGCTCCGTCCGCGGTGTATGGAGGCCATTATGGACAGCAGTCAGGAAGGCAGTGCGATGGTTACGGTCCACCGACACGGCGACCGCGGCCCGATTGCCATCGTCCTCCACGGCGGGCCCGCGGCGGTAGGCAGCGCATTGCCGCTGGCCACGGGCCTCCAGAGACATTTCCGGGTTCTGGAGCCCTGGCAGCGGGGCAGCGGAGACGGCCCGCTCTCGGTCGCCCGGCACGTGGCCGACCTCCACGAGGTCATCGCGACCCACTGCGAAAGTACCGTCCCTGCGCTGGTGGGCGAGTCTTGGGGCGCCATGCTGGCTCTGGCGTATGCGGCCGAGTATCCCGGCTCCGCGGGGCCCCTGGTCCTCGTGGGCTGCGGGACGTTCGATCCCGCCTCGCGCATTCGCCTGCAGCAGACCCTCCGCGAGCGCCAAGACGCCGACTTGCAGGAGGCTTTGGAGCGCCTGGAGCGCGACATCGCCGACCCGGTCCGGCGGCTACGGGAACAGTACCGCCTGACCCATCGTTTATACGACTACGACCCGCTTGACCTTCCCCCGGACCCTCGCACAGCGGGCCTCGCGCTGGATATCGATGCCCACCGGCAGACGTGGGAGGACATGCTGCGCCTGCAGGCCGAGGGCGCCTATCCGGCGGCCTTCGACGCCATCCAGTCGCCGGCAGTCATGCTCCACGGGGCCTACGACCCACACCCCGGACGAATGACCTACGACACGCTGCGCCGCCACATCCCACACCTTCAGTACCGGGAGTGGGAGCGTTGCGGCCACCGCCCGTGGGCCGAGAGGTACGCACGAGACGAGTTCTTCGAGTTTCTGTGCGACTGGTTGCGGCCGAGGCTAACGTAGTGACTTCGCACGCACTCCGCAGGACTTGCATGACTCGCCGATCCAGTGAGGTTTTCCATGGTATTGAGAAGCACGGCTCTGCAGTTGGCAGTCTTGGCCCTCTTCCCCATCGCCCCGCAGTCCCAGGCTCAGGAACCCGTCCCGCCCCCCTCCGCCCTGCCGGCACAGGTCACCCTCAGCGGCCGCACCTCCAGTGCTGTGGACGTCCCCATCGCCGCCTGCGGAATCTCGATCCCCGCCACCTTCACCGGAGACAGGATCGGCAACTGCGAAGGCTTCTCCTGGTGGGTGAGCCAGCACTATGCGCTGCGCACGGACTATCCCGAGGCCCGGGCCAGGCACCTGCTGACACTCCTGGAGCTGGCGTACCCGCATTATGTGGAGCTGTTCGGCGCTGAGCCCGAGGGCATCGCCGACAAGCGCCTGGCCGTCTGCTACGCCTCCTCCAAGGAGAGCCTAGACAAGGCCCTGCGCAGTGACGGCATCGTCTGGAACTTCGGTGGGGGCGGGATCTGCTACGAGAGCCTCTACTCCGCATACTGCTATCCCAGCGGCTCTCTGCAGTACCATCAGCGCTACATCCTGCTGCACGAATGCGTCCACCAGATACAGATGCTCCTTGCCGGTTCGGTGTCGGTCACTCCGGGCTGGTACTACGAGGGCATCGCCGACCTGTTAAGCAGCCACGTACTGTCCGCCGACGGCCGGCGGCTAACCATGTCCGTCCTGGACAAGGCCACGGTCCACAATTGCCTGGACGAGGGCCTCGCCGAGTTCGCCAAGACGGGCCTTTGCCCCAGCGCGATTCACGACAAGGGCATCGTGGCCCGCGGACTGAACGTGCTGTGGGTGGCCTACCTCAGCACCGACCCATTGCGGGCCGCCAAGCTCACCGTCTGGCGCGATGAACTGCACCGCCTGCAGCTTCGCGGAACGAACAAGGAGCAGTCCTCCCGCATCCTGCAGGAGCTCTACGGGCCGTGGGAGCAGATTGACCGTGACTTCTCCGCCTGGGTGGACACGGTCGCCAACACGTTTCATTACGTGTCGTGGGGCTGGGAGCAGGAGGACGACACGCTATGGTCGTACGGGTATGCCCCGAACGGGCAGCTCTCGCAGACGGACGTGAACCTGCCCCCCGGCCGCCGTCCGGCTCCCGCTGCCCTGAGATTGGACTATGACCTGCAGTCACCTCCATCCCCTCTTGTCGGGGAGGTCGCCAGCGGCGTGGAGGAGCCGTCGCTGGGCTGTGTGCTCGACTTCAGCCGCACCCCCGGCATCGGCGTGGCGGGCCTGGGGCTGGGCGTCATCGAGCAGGCCCTGCTCAGTGTGCTGGTGGACGCCGAGAAAGCGCTACGTCTGGACGGCACCGCCCTGGGCCTGCAGTCGGCTAAGGTCGACTTTCCAGACGAGTTCGCCGCGGCGATGCTGGCGGCGGGGCACCGGGCCGGACTGACGCTGTCGATCCGCTCCAACAGGCTGGACGCCGACCTGCGCGTATTGCCCCCCGACGCCGCGGAGCCGCTCTTGCTCCACTCCGAGCTGCCGCTCGATACCGACGCGCGGGAGAGGCTGCTCTCCCAACCTTTCGCGGTGCTCTCCCGCGGCGGGCGCCACGGGGTCACTCCCTTCGCGGACTGGGGTGAGCGCACCGCTCCAAAGCCGCCGACTCCGTCCCCCGCCAACCGCTGGGGCAACCCGGGCCAGGGCCGGCTGACGGCGCTGGTGGAGGCCAACTGGCGACTGGCAAAGGACGCACCGGCTGTGCTGCAAGAGGCGATCGCGAGGCTGGCCGCCGCCGCGGAGGACCCAGCCAGGCAACAGGCGGCGCTGGCGAAGTTCGACGAAGGGCTTCCGGGCATGCTGCGCGAAGTCAGCGACTGTCCGGCGCCGGAGCAGGCCCGCCGGAGGGCCGCGGAGGTACTGCGAGCGGCAGTCAGGTGAGGGGACGGGGCGGCGGGCAGGAGACCGGCTTTGCTCAGGCGAAGGGGCCTGTATCACGACACGGAGGTATCGCACGCATGTTCCGAACCGCAGTCTTACTCTTTGCCCTACTCGCCGCGGCGGCCCAGGCCGGCGCGACCACCGTGCTGTTTGACTTCGAGACAGACCGTGACATCGCTGTCTGGCACAATGAGAACAGCGACGCGCTGGGAGCGGATAAGAAGCTGGAGGCAAGCGAGCAGTTCGCCGCCTCCGGGCAGTTCTCCATGCAGTTCCGCACTCCGGCCTGGAGACCCGAGGAGCACGACGGGGCCAGCACCTGGCCCGCTTTCGAGGGCAAGCCGCCCATCACCGACTGGAGCAAGTACGACCGGCTGGTGATGGAGATCGTCAATGTCACCGACGCCCCACAGAAGCTGATGCTCTTCCTCTCCGACTCGCAGAAGCCCACACGCAGCGGGCTGAACCACCGCGAGCTGCTGGCCCCCAAGACCCACGCGCGGGCCATCATCGACCTGGCCAAGGGCCTCGCCGACAAGGGCGTCAACCCGGCCGACATCGCCGTCATGCACTTCTTCACCGAGAACCCGCCGGAGGACTTGGTTCTTCACATCGACCGACTGCTGCTCCTGGAACCCGACGAGGCGATTCCCGCCCTGCCGACGAGTTACCTCAAGGACATCGCATCTCTGCAGAGCGAAGCCGTCGAAGCGCTGGCCACCTCGCTGGACGAAGCCGCCGGACGGATCGCCGGGGTCGCCGAGGGCTCCCCGCGTGTCTCCGCCTGGGCCGGGGACCAGGTCGGCGCCCTGCGCCAGAGGCTGGACGACCTGCTGGCAATGCTGACCCGCGGCGATGAGCAAGTACTCCAGGCCTCCGCGGAGCTGCTGAAGGTGCAGGATGCCGTGGCGCACACCGAGGCCGTCGTCGCGGCACGCATGGAGTTCGAGAAGGTGCGGGAGCAGGTGGAGACCGCCCCCGGCAGTGCCGAGGGCCTGGGCGCCGGCTTCGCCTTCTCGATGGAGAAGGTTCTGCCCCGGGCCGGCGTGCCGGAGCTGCGGATGACCAGGGAGGCCTCGCTCTCCGTGGCCCGCAACGAGAAGGAGAGTCTCCAGCTCGTGGTGATCCCCTTCGAGCGCGACCTGCGGGAGGTGCAGGTCCGCGCCACCGAGCTGAAGACGGCCGGGGGCGCAGCGCTTCCGGTGGCGGCCCTGCAGGCCGTCCCGGTGGGGTATGTGGAGACCAAAGCCGTGCCGCCATACGGGTCTTCCCACGTGGGCTGGTGGCCCGACCCGATCCTGACCTTCATGGACGCCGCCGACATCGCCGCCGGCGATGCCCAGGCGTTCTGGGTCAGTGTCAAGGCCCCCGAGGACCAGGGGGCCGGTGTCTACTCCGGCAAGCTCGAGGTCTCGGCCGAGGGCGGGCCGCTCATGGCCTTCGATCTGAGCGTGCGGGTGTACGACTTCGCCGTGCCCAAGGCCTCTCCCCTACCCCTGGCCATCACCTTCGCCC
Source organism: uncultured Armatimonadia bacterium (assembly GCA_964423635.1). GTDB lineage: Bacteria > Armatimonadota > Zipacnadia > Zipacnadales > JABUFB01 > CAYRFY01. Next base: position 19,288 of record CAYRFY010000046.1, read on the forward strand.
CGCACGATCACCCCACGGCTGCGACCAGCGATGAGCAGACCAAGTGGCGCACGCAGCCACAGTATCCGCTCAACACCTGGAGAGAGCACAAGAGCGAATGGGTGGACTTCCTGGCCGACTACTACATCACCTACGACAGTCTCTACGCCTACTCCGGCTGGGCACCGGACTTCGACGAGCTCCTCCGACTGAAAGAAGAGGGCCGGCTGGGCACCTTCAACCTCGGCTACTACAGCAAGTGCCCCACCGACGCGGAGGGTGAGGCCGCCTGGCGCAGGGCCACCATCGACGTGCTGCGCCCCCGCTACGAGCGGGCGAAGGAACTGGGCCTTCTGGAGTACGCCTACATCTACGGCTGCGACGAGCATCCCAAGGACGAGTTCCCCTTCGTCGAGAAGGCCGCTTCGATCCTGAAGGCGGAGTTTCCGGACGTGCTGGTGATGACCACCACCTACGACCACAGCTACGGGCGAGAAACCGTGATCAAGTCCATGGACGCCTGGTGCCCCCTGACCCCGCGTTTCGTGCCGGAGGCCGCCGAGGAGGTCCGGGCCGAGGGCAAGCAGGTCTGGTGGTACATCTGCTGCGGCCCGCACCACCCGCATGCCAACATGTTCGTTGAGTACCCGGCCATCGAGGGCCGCCTGCTCATGGGCCCGATGACGGCCAAGCTTCGCCCCGACGGGTTCTTGTACTATCAGATTAGCATCTGGAACTCGGAGAAGCCTATCGAGGGCGGCCCCTTCACCGACTGGGATCCGCGAAGCTGGACCAGTTACCACGGCGACGGCTCCTGGACCTGCGTGGGCCCCGGAGGAACGCCGCTGGCCACGATCAGGCTGGAGAACTTCCGCGACGGACTTGAGGACTACGCCTACCACAAGCTCCTGGGGCAGATGATCACCGAGGCGAGAGCATCGGGCACGCAGAGCCGGCAGTGGCTGCAGAAGGCTCAGGAGGCGTTGGAGGTGCCCGATGAGCTGGTACAGAGCGCCCACGCCTACAGCCGGGACCCGGCGGAGCTGTACCGCTGGAGAGATAGGATGGCGGAGGTGATTGAGGAGGGGATGGGGCGCTAGTCAGCACAATGAATGGGTCGGGTGTGCACTATCGCGGTACACCCGACTCGTTCAATACGACTTCCGGCCGTTCGGCAGGCCCCACCCACGCGGTCCCGAGCGGCGCGGTTGCGGCCCCGGAGCCTGCCGTGGACGCCAAGAAGCGCGCCCACGTGGGCGCTCTCAAAGCTGCGGGCAAGAATGCCGGTTCTGCCGTGACGATGTCATCCTGGAGCCACGGCGGCGCAAGCCCGAGCGGCTCAAGCTCGAGCCTGCGCCGCTTGGGCGAGGAATCCCGCCGTACCGCAGGGGATTCCTCGAGCTTCTCTGGCCGGAAGCGGGCGCTCTCAGAATGGCAGCCCCATGCAAGTGTGGAGTCTCCGGCCGCACCTCTATCGCATCCGCTCCCACTCCGGCCCCTTCTCCGGAGTGCCCT
>CAYRFY010000047.1:0-8360 GCA_964423635.1 uncultured Armatimonadia bacterium
CTCGGCCCGTCCGTGGAAGCCGCCGGCCGGCGTTTGGGGCTCAGGTGCGTCCGGGCCCCGGGGGCTTCGGAGCCCTAAGGCGAGCAGCATCACCCACTGTGCGCGGCCCTCGCCCCCTGGTACAGTTCCGTGAGGCGCTCCAGCTCCTGCTCGGGGCGGTGCGCGGCCAGCACGTAGTCCCGGGCCGCAGACGCCATCCGCCGCAGCTCCGCCTCCCCCAGTTCCAGGGCCTCCAGGCAACCCTCTCCAAGACGCTGCAGCTCGTGAGGGCTGATGAGCAGGCCGGTCTCTCCGTGGCTGACGATGTCCCGGATGCCGCCGGCGCTGCTGGCCAACACCGGCCGCGCGCAGGCCATGGCCTCCAGCACGCTGTTGGGCATTCCGTCCCACAGCGAGGGCTGCAGGACGAGGTCCATCAAGTTGTAGTGTTTGACGAGCTCCTCCCTGTCCTGAAGGTATTCCACTACGTGAAGGTCATCCTGCAGCTCCGGGTGCTGCCGCAGGTACAGCCGCAACGCCGAGCGATCCTGCCCGCGCAGCCCGCCCACCAAAAGCAGCTTGCAGGGGCTGGATTGGTGAACCTGCCGGAACGCCTCCAGCACATACAGCGTGCCCTTCTTGAACCTCAGCTCGCCCACGAAACCCAGCACCCTGTGGCCGTCGATCCCGAAGCTCTGGGCCAGCGCCGCGTCCGGTGGCAGCGGGCGAAACACCTCTGCATCCACCGAGTTGGGGGTGTACCGCACGTCCTCCCGGCCCGACAGGACCCGGCACTTGTGCGCCAGCTCCCGGCTGACGCAGCCGATCACACCGGCATGCTCCAGCGTCCAGCGCACGAAGGGAAGCTGGGTGCCCACGAACATGCCGCGGTCCACGTCATTGCCGCGCACGGACACCAGCGACCGGGCGCCCAGGAACTCCGCATAGAACGCGGCCAGATAGCCCGGAGGCGTCAGGTAATGGCCGTGGAGGATGTCAAAGCCCACGCTCTCGTGAAGGTCGCAGATGATATTGCCCACGAGCTGCAAAGCAAGGTCATCTCCCGGCTGCACACCCACCCGGTGCACCATGACAATGGCCTCGGGGCCGGATTCCACCCGGCAGGCCTCCAGATCGCGGCTCAGGTTGAGCACGTGGACAGAGTGCCCCGCCGCGGCCAGTGAGCCCGCGATGCGGCTGGTAGAGACGGCGACGCCCCCGATCTGGGGCGGATAGCGCTCGGTGATGATCAGCACTCGCATGGGCACTACTCCCTTTGCCGGAGAGGTCGGCGGTGGGGTGAGCACATCGCATCCCACCACTTCGGAACCGATGTGACGCCCTGGGCCCGCCGGGGACGGATCGCGGAGGTCTCCGGAGGACAGGGGGGGAACTTGCCGCCCTTGGTGCCGGCGGCGCGGCCGGCGATCACCGCACCTGGGCAGGGGCGTAACCGGTACCATGAACCGTGGCTTGACCTGGCGTGCCCTGGTGATCGGCGTGCTCTCGGCGGCCTTCCTCGGCGACTGGAGCCAATATGCCGAGCTCATCATCCACGGCACTCAGATCTCCCTGACCTATCCCCCCATCGGCGGCTTCTTCATCTTCCTGTGCATCTTCGTGTTGTTCAACGTGGTGCTCAAGCTGTTCCACCGTCCCCTGGCCCTCAGCCGCGCCGAGTTGCTGGTGATTTTCACCATGAACGTCCTGGCCTCCGGCATCGCCTCCATCGACCTGGGCCAGAAGCTGATCCCCATGATCGCCGGACCGTTCTACTACACCACCGAGGACAAGCCCTACTCCGAGGCCTTTCTCAGCGCGATCCCCACCTGGATGTCACCCTCAGACCCCGAGGTGGTCCGCGGCCTGTACGAGGGCTCACCGTACGGGGTGCCATGGCGCGCCTGGGTCGTGCCTCTCACCGCCTGGACACTGTTCACTCTGGCCACCTACGTGCTGATGATGAGCCTGCTCACCTTGTTCCGCCGGCAGTGGGTGAGCAATGAGAGGCTCCTGTTCCCGCTGGCCGCCGTGCCCCTGGAAGTCATCGACGACCCGCGGGGCGGGCATTTCGCCAATCAGTTCTGGCGCAGCAAGGTGATGTGGATCGGGCTGGGCGGGGCCTTCTTGCTCCACTTCTACAACGGTCTGCACGCCTACTATCCCGTGCTGCCCGAGGTGGAGCTGGCCGCCCTGATGGGCAAAGCCTATCCCACGTACACCTGGGGACGTCCCTGGAGCGCCATCGGCACCTTCTACTTCGCCTTCCACCCTCTGATCATCGGGCTGAGCTTCCTTCTCACCCGCGAGGTTTCCTTCAGCCTGTGGGCCTTCTACTGGATCGCGCGGCTGGAGGCGGTGCTCGGGACGGCCCTGGGCCTCAACGGTATCACCATCCCCTCCGGCGGGGACGGCTTCCCTTTCCCCGGCCAGCAGACCGCCGGGGCCTACCTGGCCCTGGCCGCGGTGAGCATCTGGCTGGCCCGCAGGCCGCTTTGCAAGATCGTCCTTAAGGGCCTGAGTTTCTCCAGGGCCGACGACGCCCGGGAGCCTCTCTCGTACCGGGCCGCCGTCTGGGGCGCGGTCTTGTCCTTCGCCTTCCTCGTGGCCTGGTGCGCCTATGCCCACATCCCGCCCTGGGCGGGGACGTTGGTGCTGCTGGTGGCCTTCGGCTACAACCTGGCGATGACCAGGCTCGTCTCCGAGGCGGGCATGCCGTGGATGGCAGAGCCCGACTGGCGCGCCCACGATGTCCTCCGCGCCTGGGTGCCCCGCGGGGTGTTGCCGCAGGCCACATGGTCCTCCGTCGCCGTGCTCTTGGCCTTCACCCACGACATGCGCATCTCGCCCATGCCGCGGGTCATGCAGTCGCTGAAGATCTCCGACGAGTTTGGCACCAGCAATCGCGAACTGACCTGGGCCCTGGCCATCGCCGCGCTGGTGGCCATTCCCGTCTCCTACTGGGCGCTGCTGGATGCGGCCTATACCCACGGCGGTGTGGCCATCAACACCTACCGCTTCGTGAGCCTCCCCCGGGCCTGCGATCAGTTCATGGAGAGGATCGTCGGCGTCAATTCCAAGAGCACCGACTGGCTAAGTGCCTGCATCGTGGGCTACGGAGCCCTCAAGGTGGTATTGCTCACCTGGCTGCGCACCCGGTACCTGTGGTGGCCTTTGCACCCGGTGGGCTATGCCATGAGCTACATCGTCTATCTGCCCCGGGAATGGCTGTCGGTGTGCCTGGGCTGGCTGAGCCAGACCTTGCTCTTGCGCTACGGCGGCTTTGCGGCCTTCCGGCGCTTCCGCCCCCTCTTCCTGGGCATGATCGTGGGCGCCATGCTGGCCGCGGGCGTCTGGCTCATCATCGACGGCTTCACGGGCCTGCGCGACCACAAATTGCTGTACTAGAACGGCGAGTCGCGAGTCGGCGGGTCGCGAGTCGCGGGTCAACGGCTACGGCAGTCAACGGCGGTCAACGGCACAGGCCCGGTCGGAGCCACTCACCATCCGGGCGCCCGTGCCCGCGGGTCTCCAGGCCCGCAAGGTACGGCACACCCCGGACGCCGCCAGGCATTCACTGAACGGTCACCGTGCCTGCTGTGAATCTCCGAATCGCGAGTCGCAGGTCAAGGGCAATGGCGGTCAACGGTCCCGCAGGGCGGGAGCAACCGCAGTCTGCGGCGAGGCCGGAAGGTGCCCGTCACCGTCGCCGGGAACAGCTTCCGCGGCGACGGCCCCACGCCCAAACCCCTCGAGGTGAACGCCTGTGACTGCCCTTTCCCGCGCGCTTTGGCTCTTATCTTGCCTTTGGTGCACCTGCTGTGTCGCCCAGGACACGGCGGCCAGGTGGATCTGGTACCCCGAGGCCCCCGGCCACGAGTGCATCGACCAGTACCGCTATCTGCGACGGGCCTTCGAGCTCCCGGCCGCACCCGCGGCGGCCGAGCTGTGGGTCTCCGTGGACGACCACCAGGAGCTGTACGTCAACGGTCACGGTCCCCTGGAGAGCCTGGAGGCCACCGGGGCCGCCCGGCGCTATGACCTCACCGACCTGCTGGTGGCCGGGGGCAATGTGCTGGCCGCGAAGGTCCACAATGCCACGGGGCCGGCGGGCTTGATCGTCAGGCTCGTCATCGACCTCCCCGATCGCCCGAGTGTGACCCTCAACTCCGACGAGCAATGGCGGGCGGAGAAGGAGGCTGCGGAGGGTTGGACCGCCGCGGGGTTCGATGACTCCCAATGGAAGCCCGCGGGCGTGATCGGGTCGGCGCTCACCGGACCGTGGTCCGAGATGCCCGTGTTCCATACAGAGCTGTTCATCACCGAGGAGGAGCAGGTGGCTCTGGACCGCTGGCGGCAGACGCTGCTTGCTCCGGCGGAGCAGTTCTCGGACGAGCAGCCGGCCCGAGCCGCCCTGCGTCCCCACAACGGCGCCCCCGCTCTGTTCATCGGCGACGACCCTCGCCCCGTGGTGATGTACCGCGGCACCGTAGACCCCTTCAGCCCGTTCGGCAGGCGGCAGATCGCCAACTTCAGGGACGCCGGCGTCCATGCCTTCGTGCCCTATGTGGCGGCCGATGCGCTGTGGAAGGGGCCGGGGGAGTACGATTTCGAGGTGGCCGACCGCATCATCCGCGCCTATCTGTCCGTAGACCCCGAGGCCCACCTGATTCTCATGGTGCGGCTGGTGCCTCCGGCCTGGTGGATGGCACAGCACGAGGACGAGTTAGTCCGTTACGCCACCTCGGACAAGATCGACAGCAGCGACGAGAGCGGCCGCGTCCGGCGCCCCTCCATGGCCTCGGAGGCCTGGCTGCAGGACGCCTCCGATCTGTGGCGGAGCCTGATTGGGCACCTCGAGGCCCAACCGTGGGGGAAGCGCGTGGTCGGCTACCACGCGGCCTACGGCATCTACGCCGAGTGGCACTACTTCGGAAGCTGGACCAACCAGTACCCCGATACGGGTGCGGCCATGACCCGGCGGTTCCGGGCCTGGCTGCGGGACAAGTACGGGACCGACGAGGCCCTCCAGCAGGCCTGGCATCGCCCGGAAGCGACCCTGGCCACGGCCGAGGTCCCCGGTGTCGCGGCCCGTCGTGACGCGGAGCTGGTCACCCTCCGCGACCCCTCCACGGAGCAGCCGGCCATCGACTACTATCGCTGCCAGCAGCAAGTCACGGCCGACGCCATCGAGCACTTCGGAGAGATCAGCAAGCAGGCCACCGGCGGCCGGACGGTCTACGGCGTGTACTACGGCTACTTCTACGGCGTCCATCCCCAGAATCAGGGCGGCCATCTGCAGCTCGAGCGGCTCCTGGCCTCGCCTTGCGTGGACTACTTCGTGGCTCCGTACAGCTACTCCGACCGCCTGATGGGCGAGGACGGCCGGCTGCGCAGCCTGGCGGCCACCTTCAACCATGCGTCCAAGACGCACATCCTCGAGGGCGATATCCGCACCTATCTGCACCCGGTTCACGAGTACGGGCGCACCGACAACGTCCGGCAGTCGCTGGCGGCGCTGACGAGGGAGTTCACCACTACCCTCACCGAGCACACCGGGTTTTGGTACGTGGACTTCGGCCCCGACTCGCGGGGCGGCTGGTTCGACGATCCCGTGCTCATGCAGCGCGCCGCAAAGCTGCAGCAGGTGGCCACAAGAGCTCTTGACATCCCCCGCGAGAGTGCGGCTCGGGTGCTGCTGGTCTGCGACCTGGAGAGCGGCTATTACCTCAGCGACGGCGAGGGCATGAAGCTCGCTTACCCCATGATCGAGGCCGTCGGGGCTGAGATGCACCGGCTCGGCGTGCCCTTTGAAGCGCTGTTTCTGTCTCAACTGCCCACAGCGGATCTCTCGCGGTTTGATATGCTGGTGTTTCTCAACACCACCGCGATGGCCGACGAGCAGGCGGCCTTCGTCGAGGGCCTGCGCCGGACCGGTCGTCACGCCATGGCCTTCCTCTGGGCGCCCGGCCTCGCCGGCCCCCGGGGCATCTCGGAGCAGAGGGCCTCCCGGGTGACCGGCCTGGAGCTGCGCCTGGATCGCGGATGGGCCCCGGGCGTGGTCCGCATCACGGAAGAGGACCCGCTTACGATCGCCCTGGAGCCGCGGGAGGTCTGCTCCATCCGGGTGCGCTCCGCTGTCGAGATAGACGGCTTCAGCGACCCGGAGAGGTGGACCAATCCCCGTCCGGAAGCCGACATGCAAGAGCAGTACACCGTCTTTGAGACAGAGCCTATCGAGGCGGGGATGCGCTGGAGCTTCGATACGGTCTCGGCCTGGACGGACATCCACTTCCACGACACGGTGCCCGCAAAGGACGGGGTCGGCTTCCGGCTCAAGCTCGAGGGCGCGGCGCGCCGAGTGATGCTGCAGTATTGCATCAAAGACGCCAATTGGGCCGAGTTCGTCGCCCCCGAGGAGGTCCTCGTCGCGGATGGGGAGTGGAAGCAGCGGGACTATGCGCTGAGAAGCTTCACCCATGCCCCGTGGTCGAAGCTCAAGCCGGAGCAGATCGCCCTGCCGCTACAGGGGATGAAGTTCGTCATCCGTGGGGTGTCCAATGTGGGGCGCTGTGATCTGCAGCTTTCGAACCTGCGGGCCCTGGCGGGCGAGGTCACCACACGGCAGGAGCGCAGCTTCGGCTCGGGCCTGCTGACGCCGATGCTCACACCCACCGGCTCGGACTGCCGCGTGTTGGGGACGATCGAGGGCACCGACCGGCCGGGCCTGGTAGTCAGCGGGGAGGGGAAGGGCACGGTGGTCTACAGCGCGGTCCCGTTCCTGCCCGGGGAGGTCCTGCGGGCGCTGCTGAAAAGGGCGGGCGTCACGGCCTACACCGCCGACGGGCAGGACGTGCTCCGGGCCGATACGCGGTTCATCGCGATCCACACCAAAGACGGCGGGCTAAGAACGCTGCATCTGCCCCGGACCGCGCAACTGCAGGACGCTTTCACAGGGGAGCTCGTGGGGAGTGGGGAGGAGGTGGAGGTCGGGCTTGAGCCGGAGTCAACGGCCCTCTATGAGCTGAAGCCGTAGAGGGCGGCCGTCCGGGATGGCGGGGGTCCGGCGCCGACCTCACGGGTTCACGCCGCGGGCGCTCAGCTCGCGGGCGGCTCCTGGCCATGGCTGCTATCGGCCACGGACGCCGCCCGCGACCCGGGCTCCAGCGTCAAAGTCAGCAGCTCCACCGACATGCCCCGGGCCGCCAGGGCCTCCACAACCGTGGCATCCAGATTGGTCGCCACTATCTGCCAGTTGTCCGCCAGGCCCTCCGGATCGGCGGCCGCAGCCGCCTCCACCGCGCCTCCGAGCAGGTCCGAGATCAACTGCGAAACCACCTCGAGGGTCACGGGTTGGCCGCGAAAGCTCCGGGAGGCCCGGAGAACGTCGGCCGCGTTGGCGTTGACGCGGGTGTGGACGCGGGTCACGATGCTTCGGGTGGCTTCGAGCTCGCCGGGAATGCACACGGGCACGGCGATCTTGATATCCATGATGCGGAGACTGACGGGGACCATCCGGTGGACGACGGGAAGGACGAACGCGCCGGTATCCAGGATGGCCAGCGGGCCGCCGAGACCGGTGCGCACGAAGGCCTCATCGGCCCGGGCCACCCGATACACCGCGGCGAGGGCGGCCGCCGCGAGCACAACCAGCCCCACCGCCAGCGCGGCGACGACAGTCGGATTCATGGACATCAGGTCCTCAGAAGAAGGGACGCAACGGTTTGGCGCCTCACAGCCGCGGCAGTGTCTCCCCCACATTGAACTGCACCCGCAGCCAGATGCAGATCGCCGTCAGGATCAGGCACAGCGCCAGGGCGGTCAGGTCGGGGGCGCCGAAGGCGTGAATGCGGTACTCGCTGCGTGCCCGGGTGGCTCCCATGCCCCGTGTCTCCAGGGCGCGGGTGAGATCGTCGGCGCTGCGCAGGGCGTAGCCCAGGGTGGGCAGGATCACCGGCGCGGCGCGGCGCACACGGGTCAGCACGTTGCCGCTGTCCAGGTCCAAGCCCCGGGCGCGCTGGGCCTGCATCACCGTTCTCGCCGTCTCGGCCAACGTCGGCACCAGCCGGAATGCCAGCGAGAGCGCGATGGAGGGCGTCAGCGGCATTCCCATGGCGCGCAGCCCGGCCGTCATCTGCTCCGGGCTGGTGACGGTGATGTACAGCAGCCCGAAGCAGATCAGGGCCACGATGCGCAGCCCCATCGCCGGCCCGTACATCAGCGCCTCGGCCGACAGCGTGAACGTCGGCCCCCACTGATACACGGTCGCCTCGCTGTAGGTGTGCACTAGAAACCCCTGCAAGGAAAGCCCCATCAGAACCGAGACCAGGCTGTAGCCGAGCCACAGCGCCAGGGCGTACGGCCCCCGAGCGCGCCACAGG
>CAYRFY010000047.1:8370-20702 GCA_964423635.1 uncultured Armatimonadia bacterium
GACTACGGCCGAGAACAGCAGATAGTAGACGCCCAGCAGGGCATACCAAAGCCACAGATTCGGCAGGAACCCGTGCCCGCGCCACAGAAGCCAGATCCCTACCAGGCCCACGGCGGCCAGCGCCACCCACCACGCCGGCGAGCCCTTGCCCCGGCGCAGCTCGCGGATCACTAGCTGCAGCAGGGCCAGAAGCACTACGGCCAGCATGAGCAGGCCCGCGATCACCGTCACCATCGCCAGGTCGTACTCGGTGGTGCCGCGCTCGATCCTGGCCGGCCGCAAAGACCACACGATCCGCGGGTCCTGGATGCCACTGGGAAAGATGATCCACATCAGCGAGCCTACCACCAGGATCACGGCCAGGAAGCGCCAACTGCTCGCCAGATTGCCCAGGCCACGGGCCCACGCCAGCAGGATGATGCTCAGCAGCAGAAGGCCGCCCTCGTAAGCCGGGTGGTTGAAGGCCATCACCGCGGCGAAGGTCAGCAGCAGGCAAAAGAGCTTGGTGTTTGGGTGCAGACGATGTAGCGGCGTATCGGCATTCACGTACAGGAAGCGTGATGTCACTCCGCGGGCCCCCTTCCCAGGCAGCGCAGGGCCTCATCCACCGACAACAGCGTCTCGTCCCACAGCCCCCGGCATAGCCGGGTGATCGGCGGCGCCTTCTGCCCGGCCCGGGCCAGGAGCTGCTCATCACCAAACAGCTCACGGGTAGGTCCGTCGGCCAGTACGCGCCCGTCGCCCATGAGGATGATGCGGTCCGCGTACTGGGCCGCCGCCCAGGCGCAGTGGGTGATGATCACCACCGTCCGCCCCGTCTCGTTGAGGTCCCGCAGCGTGTCCATCATCTCCACCTGCTGCGGACCGTCCAGGCCGGTGGTGGGCTCATCGAACACGATCACCGGAGGCTCCATGGACAGCACCGAGGCCAGGGCCACCTGCTGCCGCTCGCCCTTGGTCAGCACGAAGGGATCCTCTCCGCCCCACCCCTCCAGCCCCAGCAGACGCAGCACGCGGTTGACGCGGCGGTCCACATCCTCCTCCTCAAGGCCCTGGTTTCTCGGGCCGAAGGCCACCTCGTCACGGACCGTCGATTCGAATATCTGGTGGTCCGGGTCCTGGAACAGATAGCCCACCTCGGCCGCCAGTCTCGCCGCCGGGATATCCGCCGCGTCCCGGCCGTTGACGAGGATCTGGCCCGCGGTAGGTCGCAAGAGCCCATTCAGATGCTTGGCCAGCGTGGTCTTGCCCGACCCGTTAACCCCCAGAATCGCCACGAACTCCCCGTCGTGGATCTCGAAGCCGACGCCGTCCAGGGCCTTCACGCCGCCGGGGTAGCTGTAGTGCACGTCACGCACACTCAGCAAAGCGCCATTGCGCTCCTCGCCCTCCCGGGGACCGGGGACCCAGGCGTCGAGGATCGCCTCGAGCTGCGCCTCGTCGCAGGGCGTCCCCTCCAGAAGCGGCAGGGCCTGCTCCACCGTGAGCGGGCGCTCCGGGCGGCCGAGAGCCTCGAACAGGGCCGGCAGCTCCAGAGGGCGGATACCCAACTGCCGACAGCGCGTGGGGTCGCTCAGGAGCCCCTCCGGAGGGCCGTCGTAGGCAATGGCCCCCTCGCTGAGCACCGTGAGCGTATCGGCCTCCAGCGCTAACTCCGTATCCTGCTCTACCAACAGCAGCGTTCGCCCCGCCGCCTCCAGCTCCTCCAGCCGGGCCAGCAGCTCAGACCTCCCGACCGGGTCGAGGTCCGTGGTCGGCTCGTCCAGGACCACGATATCCGGCTCGGTGACCAGGGTCGCGGCCAGCGCGACCCTCTGCTTTTGGCCCCCGGAGAGCAGCACCGGATCGCGCTCTCGCAGGTCCCAGATCCCCGCGGTCTCCAGGGCCGCCCGCACCCGGCGCTGCATGGCCTCGTGCTGAACCCCCAGGTTCTCCAGCGGGAATGCCACCTCGCCCTCCACGCTGCTGGTCAGAAGCTGACTCTCGAAGTCCTGGAACACCTCGCCCACGGTGGGCGCCAGCTCGTGCACCGGCACGCCGGCGATGTCTCTGCCGAAGAGCGCCACCTTGCCCGAGAAGCGCCCGGTCTCCAGACCGGGGATCACACCGTTGAGGCACTTGCACAGAGTGGACTTGCCGGCGCCGGTAGCGCCCATCAAGAGCCTCGTCCGCCCGGGCTGCTGCGTCAGCGAGACCGCGCAAAGGGAGTTACCGGCGGCCAGAGCATAGCCGAACGAAACGTCTTCCACGGCCAGCGCCGGCCCGGTGGCGGCGGTCGCGCCCGCCGCCTCGGACCACTGCGGGCCACCGGCGCGCCCCGGCAGCCTGGCAAACATCCCACACCCCAGCAGGATCAGGCAGGCGCAGATGGTCGCCCCCATCTGCGTCGACATGCCCGCGGGCAGCAGGCTCCACGCCGGAGCACCCTCCTCGCCAAGAAACAGACTTCCCCCCAGCAGCGCGCCGCCGATGCCACCGACGGTGACCAGCACCGCGCCCAGCCAGGCCAGGGGGCCCTCGGCATAGTCCTCGGGCGCCATCACGTCATCGTACAGCAGGCCCCAGCGCTTGGCCCGGGGGTATAGCAGCGGCAGCAGGAGCAGGCCCAGGACCACGCCGGGCACGGAGTTGTTGACCGTGATGATCGTCGAGAGGATCTGGTACGGCACCAGCCCCAGGATCTCCAGGCCCCAGCCGATGATCACGGCGCAGGCGGCGCTACCGATGACGGCAACGAGGATGAACACCCCGGCCTGGCCGGGGGCGCCCGTGGCGGGCCGCCGCCCCATGAGCAGGCGCCACAGCCGGTACGGGATGTAGGCGAAGGCGAAGTTGCCGATGAAGCCGAAGAAACTGCCCGGGCCGATGGTGCCGAAGAAGTCGCTGATCACGGTGCCGATCGCCGCTCCCCACGCCGCCGCCGGCCCGAACAGGAGCCCGGTGACGATGGGGATCACCGTGGCCGGCCGGACCTCCGTGAAGCCCGGCACGATCGGCGCCACCTTCAGAGGGATGATCAAGGCAGCGTACACCGCGGCGCAAAGCGCGGTGAGCACGGCCATCTTGGTGCTACGCCACATGGCAAAGGCGTCTCTCAATGCGGTCACTCCCCGGCGGCAGTCGCGGCCTGCCTGCATCGCCCCGTCTCCTATGGTTTTCTCCGCCGGGCCGTCGGTCCCTCCTTACGGCAGGTGACAGGAAACAGGGGATAGGGGATAGGAGCGGCGACGGCGGTACGGCAGGGGTACAGGAGCCACCGCCCGCCTTGTCATTCGCCGGCCCTCTGCGGCCCATGTCGGCACCACACTGGAAGACGCCATAGCCTGCAGCGGCGGTGGTGGTGTTCTGCAGCGGGCGGTGGCTCACAGTCGGGCGGCCCCTCACCCACGGCCGCTCCGCGACCGTGACCTCTCCCGGTCGCCCGCATACGACGCGGGCTGGGAGAGGTTGAGGCCGGCATGACGCGCAGCTATGCCCCCGCCGTCACCCCCGCCGTCACCACCCGTGGAGGGAAGCGGCGGGTGGCGGCGAACTGACAATTCAGCTACTATAGCTCGTCACAGCGCCACCAGGCCCCGCGGCCTGCGCGACTCGAAAGGGGAGTCTTCACCGTGCGTCCGTGGATCATGTTCACCAAGCATCTGGAAGGCTGGGATCTCGGCCAGATCATCGCCGGGCTCAAGCGCGGGAGGGTCGAGGGGGCCGATCTGTGCGTCCGCCCCGGGTATCCGGTGACGCCGCAGAATGCGAAGACAGAGCTCCCCGCGGCGGCGAAACGCTTCGCCGACGAGGGCCTCTGCATCCCGCTGATCACCACGCCCGGCGACTTCACCGACGCCTCCATCGACTACGCCGAGCCCCTGTTCGAGGCCTGTGCCGAGGCGGGGGTGAAGCTGGTGAAGCTGGGCTACTGGTACATGGAGGAGGGCGGCTACTGGGCGACCATCGACCGCTGCCGGCAGCGACTGGACGGGTTCGCGAAGCTGGCCGAGAAGACCGGGGTCAAGCCCATCGTCCACAACCACTCGGGCGGCACGATGGGTCTGAACTCCTCATCGGTGATGAACATCGTCAAGGGCTTTGACCCGGCCCTGGTGGGCGTGTTCACCGATGTGGGGCATCTGTCCATCGTCGGCGAGCCGTACTCGATGGCTTTCGACATCGTCGCCGAGTACATGTGCGCGGTGGCCTTCAAGGATCTGGTGAAACAGAAGTTCATGGACGGCAACAAGGCGGTGTGGCGGATCGACGTGTGGCCGCTGGGCATGGGTTTCGGGGACTTTCCGACGGTGATGAAGCTGCTGTCGGACATGAGCTTCGACGGCCCCATCAGCTTCCACTGCGAATACAGCCGGCTGCCGGCCGAGTCGGTGATCGACCAGCTCAGCCAGGACACCCGGTACATCCAGTCCGTCTTGGATGAGATGGGATAGGGTAAGGGACTGCCGGTGGACCCGTGGGGAGGCCAAGAGGGGCGAGGAAGCGCGTGACGGGGACCGGCTCTCCCGGCCGGACGTTTCAGCGGCGGGCCCATGGCACCGGGCCTTCGCAGTGCCGCCCGACCCCACTACTCCCGCCACGAGGTAGGGACATTGTCCAATCGCCTGCGCCGCCTGCTCATCGGCCGCCGTCTGCCCACCGCCCAGCAGGCCCATGAACGCCTGACCAACTTCGCCGCCCTGGCCGTGTTCGCCTCGGACGGGGTCTCCTCCGTGGCCTATGCCACCGAGGAGATCCTGCTCATGCTGGCGCTGGCCGGCACGGCGCACCTCAACCTGTCCATGCCCATCGCGGCCGCCATCGCCCTGCTGATCGCGGTGGTGGCCACCTCCTTCCGCCAGGTCGTCCACGCCTATCCCCGGGGCGGCGGTTCGTACGCCGTGGCCCGGGAGAATCTGGGCATCATCCCCGGCCAGATCGCCGGGGCCGCGCTGTTTGTGGACTACGTGCTGACCGTCGCCGTCTCCGTGGCCTCCGGAGTGGCGGCCATCACCTCCGCGGTGCCCTCGCTGCTGGAGTACCGCGTCCCCCTGGGCGTGCTGGCCATCGCCTTCGTCACCATCGCCAACCTCCGCGGCGTCCGGGAGTCCGCCCGGGTGTTCATGCTTCCCACCTACGGCTTCATCCTCAGTCTCTACACGCTGATCGTGGTGGGTCTTGTCAAGCTCGCCATGGGCGCCCCGCCGGTGGAGGCGCTCCCCGCCCAGACGGACGTCATTCCCGTCCAGGAGAGTATCACGCTGTTTCTGATCCTGCGGGCCTTCTCCTCCGGCTGCGCGGCCCTCACGGGTCTGGAGGCCGTCAGCGACGGCGTCACGGCGTTCAAGGAGCCCGTGTCCAGAAATGCCGCCCGGGTCATGACGATCCTGGCCGCGATCCTGGGCACGCTCTTCATCGGCATCACCTCCCTGGCCAACCACTATCACATCATGCCCGTGCATCACGAGACCGTGGTGTCGCAGATCGCCCGGGCCACCTTCGGCCGCGACTGGTTTTACTACCTCATCCAGGTCTTCACGGCGGTCATCCTGATCCTCGCCGCCAATACCAGCTTCAACGGCTTCCCGCGGCTCGCCAGCGTCCAGGCCGCAGACGGCTTCCTGCCGCGCCAATTGGCCAATCTCGGCGACCGCCTGGTGTACTCCAACGGGATCATGGCTCTCGGGCTCGTCGCGGCGGGGGTGCTCATCGGCTTCCACGGCGAGACCCACCGCCTCATCCCGCTGTACGCGGTGGGCGTGTTCCTTACCTTTACACTGGCCCAGGCCGGCCTGGTCAGGCACTGGCTCGCCGTCCGTGAGGAGACCCCGAACTGGAAGCCGCGGGCGATCATCAACGGTCTGGGGTCCGCCGTCACCGGCGTGGTCACCATCGTCATCGCGGTGACCAAGTTCACCACCGGCGCCTGGGTCGTGGTGCTTGTCATCCCGATCCTGGTCCTCGCCTTCCTGCGCATCAAGCGCCACTACAACGAGGTGGCCGAGCATCTCACCCTCGACGGCGCTGCCCTCCCGCCCCCGATGAAGAACCTCGTCCTGGTCTTGGTGGGTTCCGTCCACCGGGGCATGCTGGAGGCCGTGCGCTACGCCCGTTCGCTGGCGGGGCCGGAGGGCACGGTGCGGGCGATTCACATCGAGACCGAATCGGACCGGCCACGGCCCTCGTTCATGGCCGGCTGGGACCGGTTCGGCCTCGGCATCCCCCTGGTCACCCTCCAGTCACCCTACCGCAATCTGGATGAGCCGCTGGTGCAATACACCGACAGGGCCCTGCAGGAGGAGGGGTTCGACTGCGTGACACTGGTCCTGCCCGAGTTCGTCGTCACTCGCTGGTGGGAGCACCTGCTGCACAACCAGACCGCCCTGCGGCTGCAGGTGGTCCTGCACGGCAGGCCCGGAGTGATCGTGGCCAATTACCGCTACTTCCTGTCCAAGAAGGGCGCGGAGCAGGTGCCGCCGGAGGAGCCACAGGAGACCGACTGACGTCGGGGGCGGCGGCGCGGCACCGGCCTGTGGCCACCTACCTGTCAGAAGCGATTGCCGTGACGCGTTGGGGGGGTGACGGGATAATGACGGGTGGTTTGGCAAACTTTGGCATGTACCGCCTCGTGAAAGGGAGTTTGCCAATAGGGTGGTCACGAGGCGTCACAGGCCCAAACCCGTCACGGTATCAGGAGCCGGGGGTGTGAAGTGTCGTTGACGTTGTAGGGCGGGGGCCTGTACCCCGCCGCCGTTGTGGTCTGCCGTTGCCGTCACCCAGGACCGCGGGTCGCCGCTGAGCGGGACCCGCATCGCCGCTCGCCGTCCCGCCCCGGAGGGGCGGTGCCGCTACTCTGCCACCAGGACCGCCACGCTCAGCAGCTCCGGCGCATGGTGCTGCACACTGCGCCTTGCCTCAATCTCCGCCAGCCGTCGAGCGCAGTCCTCCTCGAGCTGAGACAACTCGTACTCCGCTCGCCGAATCGCGATATCCATGTCGTCACCGGCCAGGATGCGCTGGCGGTACTGGAGCACAGCGCCATTGAGCCTGTCGGCCTTCGCCTTACGGAACCGTTCCAAGCTTTCTATGCAGGCATCGGCCTGTCGCTCGCGTTCCGACGACAGGCGGCCGAACTCTCTTTGAGCGACCTCCGCCGCCTGCGCGCCCGCCATCTCCTCCAGCGCGTCCGCCAGCGTCACAAGCTCCGCCACCGGCCCGAGGGCGCCGGGATCAGGCACTGCGGCGCCCTCGATTCGCAGCAATCGCTGCCCGGCCTCGGCATCCACCTGTCCCTCGGCATCGACGAACACGGGCACCAGGGTCTCGCTGATAGTCTGGTCGTGGGCATCGGCAAAGCGCAGCGTGTAGACGAACAACAGGCCCGCCTTGCCCTCGAGCACTTCGGCCGGTAACAGCTTCGCCGAGGAGGAGCCACGACGCCCGGAGACGCGACTGCGGCAGTCCCGGATGACGGCGGTCAGCAACGGGTGCCCGAAGGCGATGAACTGCACGTCCCGCGCCTTGACGCCGAATGCCGTGGACTTGTCGAAGGTCGCCTGCGGGTAGACGTCGAGGACCGTCTTGCCGTCCACCAGCCGCCCGGGGGTGGTGAGACGGACCACCTGTCGGATCTTGGTATTGGCCACGCGCCCCGCATGCAGGGCGAAATACGTGCGGACGAAAGTTTCGATGTCGGCGTTCGTCGGCATGGTCTCGCGACTGCGCTCGATCACCTCATCGGTCTCGGCCTTGTGGAAGTGGCGCAGGGGCATGAACAGGCTGTTCTCGATCTGATCGCCCATCCGTTTGCGTGCCTCCACCGCCTGCTCCACATGCTCGGCGGTGACTTCAGGCGGGGTGTCGTCGGCAATGGCGTTGATGATGAGGTCCGAGAGCTTGTTGAGGTTGATCGCTTGCGCCGGGGCCGAGAGGCCCAGGATGTTCGGGGCATAGCCTCCGAGCTGCTCCTCGATCGTCTTGAGCTTGCGCAGGAGCCGGGTGAGGATAATGCCTTCTCGCGTGTTGGTGACCTGGATGTTGTACACCCGCACATCCCGCTCCTGGCCGTAGCGGTGCAGCCGGCCGATGCGCTGTTCGAGACGGTTGGGATTCCAGGGCAGCTCGTAGTTCACCATGATATGGCAGAACTGAAGATTGAGCCCCTCACCGGCGGCATCGGTGGCCAGCATCAGGTGGCAGTCGGGACCGGCGAACTGCTCCTCGGCCTCCTGACGTTCCTCCATGCCCATGCTCCCGTAGATCTGGGCGATGGGGCCGAAGTCACCCCCCAGTACGTCGTCGCGCAGGTAGTCCAGGGTGTCGGTGTACTCGGTGAACACCAGCACTTTCTCGCCCGGTGACTTCCTCAGGAGGCCTTCGATGAAGGCCCGCAGCTCCCGGGCTTTGGTGTCGACGTCGATCTGCCCGGCCAGCTCCACCAACTTGCGCACTCGGCGAATCTCGGCCTTGTGTGCGGGGTCATCCAGACGCAGGCGGGCTTCCTCAAGTCTGCGCTGCAACTCCTCCCGTCGATCGTCGCTGAGGGCCTCCTCGTCGTCGTCTCTGTCCCGGAGTTCGCGCAGCTCGGCGGGACGCAGCACGGCCGCGTTCGGGTTCTCCAGGGCGATGAGCCGCCGCTCCAGCGACCGGCGGATGGCGGCGACGCTGCTCACCATGCGCTTTTGCAGAAGAACCATCAGGAATCCCACCGCATTGTCCCGGGCGGCCGAGGCAGTCCGGTACCCCTCCCGCACGTAGTTCGTGACCTCGTTGTACAGGTGCAACTCCTGCTCGGTGAACTGCACTTCCGTCGTGCTCACCCAGCGGGGGCAGAACAGGGGGGTGCCGTCCTCGTTGCGGATGTCGCTCTTGCCCCTGCGGACCATGATAGGCTCCAGGGCCGCGGGCTGCAACTCGTCCACGTCGGCAAACCGCAGAGGGTCCAGGTGCTCCAGCAGCGACAGGAACGCGTGGGGATCGCCGTCGTGGGGCGTGGCGGACAGAAGCAGCAGCGAGTCGCAGGCGGGAGACACGTCGCGGGCCAGCTTGTACCGATCATTGAGTTCCTCACCGTACCCGTGCTGGGAGACCTTGTGTGCCTCGTCGATGATCACCACATCCCAGTGGGCTTCGGCGAAGTCCGGAGCGTTGTTGCTCTCCTGGCGAGGCTTGGCTGTGTCCACCGAGACAATGGCGCGGGGATATCTGGCCGACAAAGGCTCGCCCGCCGGGCGTGTGCTGCGCCACTTGCGCAGATCGGCGGAGGTGAGCCTCTCGAAGCGCTCGTCGAACTTCTCTCGCATCTCCCGCTCCCACTGGTAGGTCAGCCCGGCCGGGCAGATGATGAGCACCTTGTTGGCACGGTGCCGCGCCATCAGTTCCTTCACCACCATGCCGGCCTCCACCGTCTTGCCCAGTCCCACGTCGTCGGCGATCAGGAACCTTTGCTCCCAGGCCGACACCACCTTGTGCACGGCCGCCACTTGGTACGGCTCCAGCTTCGCCCGCGAGTTGGAGAGCGAGACGAGGCGGTCGTACTCGTAGGCCAGAGACAGCCTCGTGGCATCGATGAGCAGGTCGAACTCCGCCGGGGTGGCGAAATCCATCCGCACCAGGCGGTTCAGGGGCGTCTCCACGCGCTCGAATCTCGTGGGCGGCGACAACAGCGTCTGAGCGCCCACGCCCTCCACCGATACCCGCACGCTCCATCGCTCCCCGAGCTTCGTGACGCTCATCACCTCGCCCTCACGGTCGTTGAAACGCACCAGGTCGCCGGGCTGCAGGTCGCCGGGGTCTACGTAATCGGGCATGAGACCGTCCTCCTTGCCGGGTGCGCAATCGCCTGCGCCCGGAACGCGGTAGATGAGCCGGCCGGCCAGGTCGTGGGTCTGTTCCCAGAAGCGGGAGTAGTCGTCGAAGCATTGGTTCGTCAGGGGTGGCGTGGCTTCCCACAGGGACTCGAAGATCCGTCTGGCCCCGACGATGGTCTCGTTCTCCACGGGCAGTTCGAGCGCCAGGTTCAGCTCCACATTGTCCCGCAGACCGCCGCCGGTGAAGTTCGAGGAGCCCACCACCAGTACGCTGTAGCGTCCGGTGGTGAGCAGATAGCACTTGGGGTGGAAGCCCTGCAGCCCCGAGGAGGAGACCATGCGCACCTCGGTGCGTCCGCCCAGCTCGCGAAGGAAGCGGAGAGCTTCCGGCTCGGTCTGCGAAAAGTCGCCGCAGGTGAGGAGGCGCAGGCGGCCGCCGCGGCGGGCCAGCTCCGAGAGCGGCTCGCGCAGCAGCTCGATGCCGCTCACGCGCAGGTACGCCACCTGGATGCAGGCCTCCCCCGCCATGGGCAGGAGCCGCGCCAGATAGTCGGAGAGGGACCGGTCGTCGAGGTGGTTATCAATCAGGCGCATGGTGGTCGCGATCCCGACCGGGTATGCACGCCTCACTCACCTGCCTCCAGCAATACGCGGGCGCGCAGCTCCGTGCCCACCCAGAAGCCGGCCCTGGCGATCAAGTCATCCAGCACAGGCCCCACCGCGTCGATCAGGCCTGCTCGTTTGGCGTGCAGGAGGACGCCGAGAACCCCGATCACCTCAAGCCCCATGGCCCTGGCGATCTGGCGGGCCCGGCGCTCGTCCAGCACGAGAAGCCCGGCGCCCCTCTCCACGCCAAGCGCAATGGCCTCCGCCTCGCCGCGGTCCAGCGACTGCGCCAGAGCAGCCAGAAGGGCAGTGTCGGCTACGGGCGTTACCATGAGCCATGGGGGGAGAGGCGATGAGGCCGCGAGCGGGCTTCCGGGCGCCGCAAGCTCTTCGGCGACGGCCGAGGGCACCAACACCTGCCCGAAGCCGGCCCGGAGCAGATCGAGGCGGCCAACTGCCGCCAGGTTGCTCACCGGCGAGGTGTTGCTGACGACGGTCACGCCGTTCCCAGCTTCCGGAGGGTCGCCAGGTCTTCCTCAAGGTCGGCGACATCGTAGTGGACGGCGACGCGGCGGCTCGCCAGCAGGTGCTGGAACTCCAGCCGGTGCATGCCGGCGAGGCGGGCGGCCTGAGCCAGCGTGAGCTTGTCGCGCTCGAACAGGAGCACCGCGATCTCGCCACGCAACTCATCATCCGTCATCCTGGTGGCGCGCACGATATCGTCCGGTATGAGCACTCCCATTTGGGCCTCCTTGGCGACTGTGATCCACCGCCATTATCCGTCTCGTAGGCAGGCTGAGGCAAGGGCTATGGCACAGCCCCGATCCTATCCCCCCTCGCCCTCCGCCGCCCCACGGGGTTCCCCCTTCACCACCGCAATCTCCTCCTCCGTCAGCCCGTAGAGCTTGTACACGATCTCGTCGATGAGGTCGTCGGTCTTCTCCCTCACCCCTTCACCCACACATCCATATCGCCCGCCGCGTACGCGTTGTAGTAGTGGAGGATCAGGTCTTTCGTGCGATACCGCCCGTATTGCTCGATGTCGTGGCGCTTGACTATCGGGAAGGTCTCCAGGATGTAGTCGGCCTCCTCGCGGGTCAGGCCGTAGAGGTGGAAGTAGAGGGCATCCAGTTGGCAGCGCAGGTGTAGGCGGCGCTCCTCGTCCCAGATGAAGGGCGGCCTGACCTTCCCCGTCTCATCCACATAGCCCATGTCCTCGGCGAACCCGGCGATGTCGTGGGCGGTGTAGGTCAGTTCCAGCACGCGTTCGGAGATGAAGTCCGCCGGCCGCACGCCGTGGTAGTCCTCTTCATAGCGGGAGGGAGCCAAGCCGGGGAGCTGCCGGAGGATGAAGAACGTCATGTTCTGGCCGCCCATCTTCTGTCGCAGCACGTAGTCGTGCGCTATGGCGTTCCGCTCGGCCACGAAGCACGCACAGACCGGGGCCGGCCAGTCGGTCAGCACACACAGCGGGGCCTTGTGCCCCGTACCTACCCGCGGGATGACGGAGTAGACCCCCGTTCGCTGATTAGTCGGTGCAGTGACGTCGCGGAACGCGAGCAGCCAGGGTCGGGCCCACTCTCCCAGTCGCGCCTCCACCTCCGCCCTGGGCACCCACCACGCTGGCGTCACGCAGTAATCTGGCTGCCGCAGTTCTTCGGGAGCCGTGTACACCGGCACCAGGGGGCGGTGAACGTTCGAGACGTCAACTATCGTGCTTGCCGCCCGATGGTTCCAGGTGCTGAAGGTCTTGCCCTCGTACAGGGGGACCCATTCCTCCGCCCCCCGCCGCCACAGGTGGGTCCCGGCTGGGTAGAAGCCGTCGGCCTCAAGCTCCGCGGCCGAGCGGAAATGACCCGAGTCGTTGGCCATGTGGAACATCGTCGCGCACCGCACGCCCCATGGGTTCTCCTCACCTGACTCGGTCTCCCTCACCAG
>CAYRFY010000048.1:0-13015 GCA_964423635.1 uncultured Armatimonadia bacterium
AGCGACGGGCTTCAGCCCGTCGAGCCGTCCGGTCGGGAGAACCGCCGACACCGCGGCGCCTATTGGTTCCCGGTGGGTGCCGGCCGTGTGGCCCCGCTGCGCGGCGCTGCGCGGTCCTGCGGACCTGACGACCACGGCCAACGGCCGGTTTCCTGCGTCCGTTCGGTGGGCTTCCCCTCACCCACATGCAACCCGATCGCCGGCTCTCCGCACTCCCGGCCGCCGGCTCACAGAGGATACAGCGCGCCTTTCACCAAATATAGACTCTGACGGAAGCTGGGCACCGCCATCACCCGGCGCCGGCACGTGGATGCCGTGCATAGGTACCACTTCAGTAGTTCCCTGCCGGGCCCTGGCGCTCCTTGTGGTGGGGGAGACCGGGGAGAACGTGGCGTTCCTGCCGTTGCCGTAACCCTTGACAGGAGGACACCACCCATGAGGCTCCAGCTCGGTCGATACGCCTGCCTTGCCATCTGCCTGCTGTTTTGTCGCCTCGCCCCGGCTCAGCCCGTGACTCAGGCCATCCGGGCCGCCGAGGCCGTCACGCTCGATGGCGCTGTGGATGAAGCCGCCTGGGACGCCGCCCCGTGGCAGGGCGGGTTCGTGAGCGCCAGCGCCGCGGCCGAGAATGCCGGCGAGCCCCGAAAGGCCGAGGTCCAGACCCGCTTCAAGATGCTCTACGACGACTGGGGCCTGTGGGTGGCCGTGGAGTGCGACGAGCCCACTCCCGGCGCCATCAAGGCCGCCACCGTCGAGCATGACGGCACCGTCTGGGCCGACGACTGTGTGGAGCTGTTCTTCGACCCCGCCGGTGAAGGCCGCTACTACCACCACTTTTTGGTCAACACGCGGGGTGTATGGTACGACGACTACGGCGCCGACTACGGATTGGTGCACGGGAAGCTGTGGGACTGTGCCATCGAGACGGCGGCGCGGGTGGACGCCGCCGCCGGGAAGTGGGCCGTCGAGGTCCGCCTCCCCTTCGGCGGCCTGATCCTCAACGAGGACGCCGGGGACAACTGGTTGTGGAATGTGACTCGCGAGCGCCACGCCGGCGGTGCGCTGCAGCTCTCCACGTGGACGCCGCTGAAGGGCAACTTCCACCAGCCCCGGCTATTCGGAAGCCTCACCGGCGTCGATGTGGACTTCCGCCGCTTCGCCCTCGACCTGGGCGAGCCGAAGGTCTCGATCTCGCGCGCCGCCAGCGGCGCCACGGCGCTGGGGCTCTCAGCCAAAGTCAAGAACCAGTCCGGTACCTCCCGGCGCCTTGTCGGCACTCTCGGGCTATTCCCCGACGGCGCTGAGTCGGTGTCCACCGAGCCAGTTGCGCTTCCCGTCGGCGCCGAGGCCGACATCGCCTTCCCCGACCTGACCCTCAGAGCCAGTCTCGCCGAGGCCAAGTGCCTGGTCTCGCTCACCGACGCCGCCACGGGGATGCTCTACAAGTCCGTGGTGCGCAGCGTCTCGGCCCAGTACAAGCCCCTGTCGGTGAAGGTGCTGCAGCCCTGCTACCGCAACTGCATCTATGCCACCGAGAAGCTCTCCGAGATCGTGTTCCGGGCGGACATGGCTCCGGACGTGGCGGCCACGGCCAGGTCACTGCGCTGGCGCCTGGAGGGTGAGGACGGCCGGGCGCCCGGCACAGGCCAGGCCACCGTGTCCATGGGGGCCGATCAGCGACTACCCGCGCCGGACGCGGTGGGGACGTACCGTCTCGTGGTGGAGGCATGCGGTGACGACGGCGAGGTTCTCGCCGCCGAGACGCAGACCATCCGCAAGCTCCCGCCGCCGCCGGCGGGCAATGAGGTGCGCATCGACGAGCACGGCAACGTCCTGCTCAACGGCGAGCCCTTCGTGGGCATCGGCTGGTATGGGTCGGTTCCCACGGAGGACCCGCGGGCGGACGTCATCGCCTTGCAGAATGTCCAGACCCCGGTAGTACCCATCGCCCCGGACATCTCCGCGATCACCAAGCCCTTCGAGGAGCATGGGATCTACTCCGTGGTCTCCATTGAGAACGGGCGCCTCACCTATGTGTTCAGCCTCTGGCGCGAGCCCGGTCACACGGTTCCCGAGGAGCACAGGACCCTCTCCTCGCCCAGCGGGGAGGCCCGGGAATACTTCCGCAGGCTGATTCAGATGGCGCGGGCCCAGCCCGGTCTGGTGGGCTACTACATCGCCGACGAGCCGGAGATCAGCAACACTCGGTCCGACTACCTCGAGAACCTCTACGAGTTCTTCCGCCAGGAAGACCCGTACCATCCGGTGATTGTGACTAATGACACCCTGGACGGCATCGTCACTCACGGGTACAAGTGCGCCGACATCCTGGCCCCGGACCCGTACTCCCGGAACTTCGACTATGTGCCCAACTTCCTCAAGCGTTGCCATGAAGTCATGGGCCCCGGGCAGACGATCATGCTCACCCCCTGGCATTCCTCCTCGCAGGCCCACACCACCGCCGACTACGGCAGCGCCCCCCCGTACTCATACAAGGTGTTCCGCAACCAGTACCTGGTGTCTCTGGCCTACGGCTGTCGGGCCTGGGCGGGGTACACCAGTCCCTTCTTCATGCCCGAGATACAGTACCGCTACGGCCTGCCGCATGTGTGGCGGGAGGTGCGGTTTCTGGAGCAGGCCATGGCTCAGCCGGCGCACCGAGATCGCCCCGCCGTGGAAGCCGACGCCGAGATGGCCTCCTGGATCCGCCGGTGCGACGGACACGTGTACCTTGTCGTGGTCAATCACAAGCCGGGAGCGCGGGAGGCCAGGATCACCCACCCGCTGCTTGAGGATCTGCCCGAGCTCATCGTCATGTCCGAGGGGCGTAGGGTGGCCGTGGCCGAGGGCGGCTTCTCCGACCACTTCGAGGAAGGCGACGCCCGCATCTATACCACCGACCCGGCGGCCGCGGACTTCCCGACGACGGCCGAGGTCGAGGCCGAGCTTGCCCGCAGACAGGCCGAGACCGCCAAGCCGGGCAACCTGCTCCACGTCGACCACGGCACCCGCGCCTCGGCCTCGGACGGCCACTACGCCCCGTGGTTCGATCAGTTCTACTACTACGCCATCAACGGCATCACCGATGACATGGGCTGGGCCGTCACCCACGCGGGCGACAAGCCGGCCTCCCTGGAGCTCACCATGCCGCAGGCCCATCCCATCGGCCGGGTGGTGATCAACACCCCTAACCTCAAAGACTACGACCTGCAACTCCAGGGACCGGATGGAGAGGTGCACCGGGCCGAGATCCGCGGCAACGAGCAGACCGTGGTCGAGCACAACTTCTCCCCGGCGGTGCCCTGTCTGAAGGTCCGCATCACGGCCCTGGCGTCCCGAGAGGGCGCCCGACAGGTGTCGGAGATCGAGGCCTACGAGCAGCCCGGCGAGGGTCCCGTCACGCCGCTGACTGCGCAGAGCGCGGCTCCCGAGGCACCGCAGGCGCTGACCTTCCCGGCCGAGGAGGGCGAGAACGCCCTGTGGCAGGATGACTTCACTCAGTTCACCCCCGCCGAGAAGTACAACTGGGACGGCAAGGACACCCACTGGGTCCTGCAGGCGGAGCGCTTGTCCGCCGAGCCCTTGGCCGGTGGCGGCGTCGTCTGCGCCTCGAAGGCACTCAAGGGCTCGAACATGACCCATATCTTCCCCTACTCCCGGGATTACCGCTACTTCCAGGTCAATCTCAGCGGAATCGAGGGGGATGGCTACCGGTTCACGAATGTGGGGTTCAGTTCCAGCTCCGGCAAGCCGGGCTGCCGCGGGGCGGTCAACACCTCGCGTCCGGGAATCTACACAGTGGACACCCACTACATCCACGAGAGCTACCGTGACGGGTCGGCCAACAACTGCTTCGTGAATGCCTTCATGGCGGGAGCCTCAGAACTGCCGGACGGCAGCGTGCAGCCGGGGCCGCGGTTCACCTTTGACTGGATGCGCCTGGTCAAGCGTCCGGTGGACGGCCTGGCCGTGAGCATGGCCGACGGCTCGCCGCTGCCTCTTGCCCTCAAGAGGGGCGACCAGATCCTGCTCCAACTTCTCCTGTCCGAGCCCGCCGCGGACGCAGTGGTGGACGTGATGACCAGTCACAGCTACAACCCGTTGCCAATCAACGGGGCGCCCGGAGTGCAGTTGCTGAGGGTAGGGGACAGGGACGGGCGGCAGTGGGCGACGAAGGTATTACTGGGTGAAGGCACCGGACGCTTCGACCAGGCCACCACCGGCTATCCGGTGGTCTTCCGCGCCCGGATCACCGGAGGTGCGATCCAGGAGACGTACTTCACGGCTCAGGTGAGCTTTGACTGACCGCGACCGACTGTCGCCAGAGCTCATCCCCCCTCGTTCCCCACGGCAGCATCGGATCTCATCAATTCCGCGAGGGGCCGGTCGGAAACGACAAAGGGACAGGCCTCCAGGGCCTGTCCCTTTGTCATTTCGTTAGTTCTTGTCGCATCCGGAGGGCGGACATCGCGCGGATCCTGGTCAGGGGGCCTGCCGGATGTCCGGTCGGTGCGACACGCTATTGGGCGGGTGGTGCGGCACCGCCGGGCATTCCGCCACCGGGCATTCCACCGCCTGGCATCGGGCCGCCGCCGGGCATGCCGCCGGGCATGCCGTTCATCATCATGCCCTGGTCCGCGGGCGGGGCCTTCTTGCCGAACGTTAGTTTCCACACGATGACGAAGACCACGATCAGTACCAGGATCGCGATAACGATCGCCAGTGGACTGGCCTGCTTGTCCATAGAACCTTTCCCTCCCTGTCTGCGAGTTGGGCCTTGGGCCCGAGCACCGGTCCGAGGTCTGGACCGATACCACTTCCGAATTCTGGTGCACTGTTCGCCGTCGGCCCGAATACTCCTCCTGCCCCTCTCCAGGATTTCTATGTGGCCGCCGGGCCTCTGTGCCCCCACGATCCGCCGGGGGGCAAGCCACCTATCCCCCGGGGGGACGCCTACAGCCGACTATGGTAGATGTCATCCACCAGTTCCATCGTCTTGACCGCATCACGCAGGCAGATCTCGGGCTGCTGCCCCGACTTCACCGCATCGATGAAGGCCCGATTCTCGCCCTCGAACCCGTAGTAGACTCGGTTCTCATCGCTGCCGGCGGCCTCCTGCGTCGTGATGATCTCCGGCTCCGCCGCGCCGTCTTCGTAGACCTCCGCCGTCGTGTTGGGGTTCACATAGCAGGAGATGCCCTCGCCGTGCAGCTCGAACTCGTGGATGCGGCCACCCACGCGCCAGTTGGTGAGCAGCACGCCGGCACCCCCGCTCTCGTACTGCACCAGGGCATTGAAGCGGGTATCGAAGGACATGCCCTGAGAAGACACCTCACCCACCACTTTGCTCACGTCACCCCCCAGGAACCGGAGCGTGTCCACGGCGTGCACGGCATCGCAACTGAGGATATCGATGGCCCCATTGTAGTAAGGACCGGCCGCGTGCCACTTGTAGAAGCTGCTCACCGCCTGGGTGACGGGGCCACCCCGGTCGCGCACGCGATTGCGGCACTGCACCATGAGAGGAATGTAGCGACGGTTGAAGCCCACCAGGGAGATGCAGCCATTCGCCTCGGCGCAGTTGGCCATCTGCCGAGTCTGCTCGGCGGTCACCCCGGGCGGCTTCTCCAGGAACAGGTGCAGCTTCTGGCTCAGCACGTGGATCGCGATGTCGAACAGGTGATGCGGGGGCATCAGCACGTACACGGCGTCCGGTGCCGTCTCCTCGATCATCTTCCTGTAGTCGGAAAACGTGCTATCGATCCCGAACTTCTCCGCGGTCGCCTGGAGCTTGTCGGGGACCAGGTCACATAGGCCAACCATCTCTACGTCGTCGAAGACGGCGAGCGAGGGGTAATGGACGCTATTGGCCATGCCCCCGGCGCCGATGAGCGCCACCTTCACCTTGCCGCTCATGTGGCATTGCCTCCTGTCGAGTGGCCCGAACTGCATTCGCAGCGGGGCAATTCCGCACTCGATGGGGCGACACCTCTTGCGTCTGCCAACGGCGCAGGCGCCCGCGGTCATCGTCGTGGTTGCGGGGCTCGGAGTTTGCGGGGGGGCTTCGGGAGGCGAGGGCGGCAGACAGCAGGCGGCCGGGAGCCCACGGCGCCCCAGTGCCGCCCGCTGCTCTGCCGCGCAATTCTCAGGGCCTTGGTGTGGCGGTGACAGGACGTTGCCGGGCCATCGGCTCGCCGATCTGATACTGCTCGCGATCGGCCAGGCGCCAGAAATCCTCTTCGACAAGGCCGATGCTGTCCAGCATCGCGCCCGCCCTGTCGAAATCCGGGGCGTAGGTGGCACTGTGACAGTCGGAGCCGATGCTGAACGTCACACCCTTGGCCGCCAGATCCGCAAGGTACTCCAGGTACTGAGGGCCGAAACTCTCCGGGTAGGACGGGTTCATCAGGGTAGCGCTGAGGTTGATCTCGACTGCCTTGCCGTGCTCCACAGCGGCCGTGGCGAACTCGTCGTGCATCGACCCGGGTATCTTGCCGAAGTCGTCCAGCCAGGGGTCGGTCGTGTAGCGGCCGTCAGGGTCCTTCCAGTAGCCCATCCACCACCAGGGATGGGCGATGATATCCACCAGAGGATGAGTGGCCAGGAACATGTTCTGGCGGTGGTAGTCGGCGATGATCGCGTTGCGGTCGGGGGGCAGATAAAGCGGCCAGTGGACCCCGGCGACGACGTACTCCACTCCCAGCACCTGCAGCGACTCGGCGGAAGCGCCCAGCGAGGGCTCGGCCCCCTCAGGCCCCCCCTCACGGATACCGTACGTGTAGCGCTCCTGGCGTACCCTCAGCTCATCCAGCTCCCAGACCGATACCACACTGAGCTCGATCCCAAAATGGAAGCCGCGTTCCGGACGGCAGGCCAGGTACTCCTCGCGAGAGGCCAGGATGTCCTGCACGTTGTGAGGGGTGTGCAGGTGGTCGGTGATCCCATAGCTCTGGATCCCCTTCTCGGACGCCTGTGTCACCAGGTCGGCCATTACAAGGCTGGCTTCGTCGCAGGAGTTACGTGAGTGGATGTGCCAGTCGGTGATGATCCGCACGGTGTCTTTGCCTCGTGAATGTGAGTAAGGTAACGGCAGCGCACATGGTGGAGCCCGTGCCTCGCCGGGCCGCCATCTGTCGTCTCGAGCGCTACCCTTGGGACCAAAGAGGTCCCCCAGCTCGGCGGTTGCCGTGGCCGCAGACGGATCATTGCCCCGCAATGGTTCCGCCTGTCACCCTGCCCCGGACCAGTCTTGCGGCAGCGACAGTTGCCAGACGTCGTTCACAAGCGGCCACGCATTCCCGCCCACCAGCCAGATCCTGTCATCGTGCACGTACGTCGAATGCTCGTGGCGCTCTGACCAGACGGCCTCTGTTTTCAGCTCATGCCACTGCAGGCCATCTTGGCTGTACCACACGTCCCCGAAGTTGCGGGACGGATCGTTCGCCCAGCCCCCCAACACCCACATGCTGCCCCTGTGGACCACCGCTGAGAACCAGATTCTCGGCGACCACCCCGCATGCTCCGTAACCTGTGTCCAGTGGAGCCCATCCTCGGAGCACCATACGTCATTGTACCCCCTGTAGGTGGGTAGGTAGTTGCCGCCGCCGAACACCCATAGCTTGCCGTCGAAAACGAGGGCGCCGTGAAACGCGCGCGGCGGCCACGGGGCCTTGTCTGTGACCTGTCGCCATGTAGCGCCGTCCTCGGTGCACCACACATCGTTGCGCAGGTGGCTCTCGTCGCCGAAGAAGTATTGCTCCAGCCCGCCCAGAATCCACAGCTTGTCCTTGAAGACCACGCCTGCCGCGCCGATACGGGGGCTCCAGCCGGCCTGCTCGGTGGCACAGTCCCATTCTACCCCGTCTGACGAGAACCACACCTCCGAACCGGCACAGCCCTCGGGCAGTCGTCCCGCATACCAGCCTCCCATCAGCCACATCCTCTCCCGGAACACCACCGCCGTCGGCAGGTCCCCGTGTCTCCAGCCCGCCTCATGGGTGGCCTCGGCCCAGTGGACACCGTCGGACGAAGACCAAACGTCGCGTGGGCCGATGCTCTCCGAGTTGAACCAGCCTCCCAGGAGCCACATCTTGCCATCAAACACCACCTCGCCGCACGAATCTCGCGGCGCCCACGCGACGTGCTCGGCCACACACACCCAGTCTACAGAGCCGTTGTCACCCATGACCGCCTCCTGCATTGCCATCAGCGCCGGTGCTGCGCAAATGAAGCAGCGTTGTCGCGCCATGTGGGTTTCCTCCCGAGCCCCTGCGGTCTCTCGGCATCGCCACCCGTTCGCATCGGCCTGTCCGGCACCCGACTGCCGGTGTGGCCCTCGGGGATCGGTGCCGAGACGCCCTACGGCCTCAGCGCCAGCGCATGGTCATGCGCCGTGCGGCCCAGATCGATCGCCACCGGCCCCTCAACCGGCACCTCTTTCACCACGCGCTTGAGATCGAGGTCCCAGACCTGCAGCGTCCCCCGAGATGGGGACGTCACTCGTAGGCTCAGAGCTTCAGGTGAGCGCACCCGCGTGTTGATCCTCGGAACTGCGCCGACCCTGCGGACGTAGGCGATGAAGACCTTCCCGTCCTCCGACTGCAGGTAGGCGCCCTGGAAGCCGGGGCTGACCCGCAGGGCGGTTTGGATGTCGTCCTCCGGGGGGGCGAAGCGATCCGGCGGCAGTAGGAGCTGGCCCGGCTCCAGGGAAGTGTCCGGGCCGACGAACCGCAGCGGGATGCATCTCTCCAGCGACCACCAGGTGTAGCGGGCGAGCTGTGGCAGTTGGGCGTCCGGGTCGGAGACCTCCACCACCGCCGGGGCGGGAGCCGGGCGGAACCTCGTCCAGTCCACCCCCTGCGCAATCCGGGATAGCACCGAGAACTCCCTGGCATCGGCGATGGCATCCCACGAGATCCCTCCGGGCGAGCCGCTCAGGAACGACAGCCACAGGCAATCGCGGGTGATGAGCGCCCTCAGCTCGGGGTAGTTGGCCTCCCTGCCCCGGTCATTGCCCGCCTCGCCCAGAAGGCTCACCTTCGGGCCGAGACAGTTGTAGAGCGTCATCACCGCCGCGTAGTTCCCCATCTCGCGCGGGGAGTCCCCTGCCAGCGTGCGGTACGATCGGTAGTCGGGGTACGAGGGGTACATGTGGTAGTTGAAGAAGTCGATGGCCGCCTCGCGGTTCCATTCCAGTTCCGGGCCCGGCGTGGCCTCGCAGGCGCTGGTGGTGATGAGATGGCGCGGCGACTGCTCCCGGATCACGGCGGCGATCTCGTTGGTCCACTTCACCGCCGCAAGGAGGTCTCCCCCCGCCCGGTAGGTCTCATTCATCACCTCCCACGCCAGGATTCGCGAGTCGTCCCTGAACTCGGAGACCACTTCGGCCACGTACTGCTTCTGCAGCTTCAAAGCCTCCGGGTTGGTGAACCAGTCGGCCTGGGTCTGGATCAGCGCGTCGTAGGCGGGGATGTTGTCATAGCCGAAGTTGCGATAGTGTCCCCACCACATGACGGGGATGGCCCGCACGCCCAGGGGGCCGATGAGGTCCAGGAACCTGTGCAGGGCGGCGATCACCTCGGGGTTGGCCCTGCCCCCCAGGTCGCCGCAGATCGAGCGCGTCCCCACGTTGACCCCAAACCGCACGCAGTTCACGCCACAGGCCGCCAGCATCCCGACCCAGTTGAGGATGTCCTCATCCGAGGCCTGCGACCACAAAGACGGCCCCGCGACGCCCACCGCCACCTCCGGGTCCGGCGCGTACAGGCTGATGGTCGCGTAGCCCCAGGGCACGTAGGCCTTGCCGTCGGCGGTCTTAAGCCACCCGTTGTCGCCCAGCCTCGCCGGGCCCTCGGCCTCCCAGGGCCTGGCCCGGGGGTCATAGACGATCAAGGGCACGTCCGCCGTGGGGCCGTCGTCCGCCGTGGCGCAGGCGAAATAGCGTCCCGCCGGCAGTCTGCCCAGACCCGCGGAGTAGGTACCCGGCTCGACCTCGGAGCAGGCCACTTCCCGGTCATCCACCCGCAGCCTCACCAAGCGTCCGCTCAGCGGCGCGCCGGCCTCATTGGCATACCGCAGCAGCACTCTGACATCCTCCGTGACGGGGTACGCCGCCCTCGCGGCCCGCAGCCGCGGCCGGCCGAGACGCACCCGCAGCTCCGTGGTGAAGACCGGCTCTCCGCCACGCCGAGCCACAACCGACACCGGGTAGGTACCCGGCGCGACTCTGCCCCAGAGCACCTCGCTGCACAATGCCCCATCGGCCTCGGGGGCACACTCTATCTGCGTTCCGACCACGTCGATCGAGGCTTCGGCGTCGGTCACCGGCCGGCCGTTCGCTTCCAGCAAACGCACTTCCACTCGCCCGTCCTCTCGGCGATAGCGCGCCCCGGCGGTGCAGTAGTTCTCGAAGCAATAGGCCTCCACCGTGATCCAGTCATTGCCGTCATTGTCCACGGTGATCGTGTGCTCGCCCGCCGGAACCTCCACCGAGTAGTAGCCCTGATACTGCGTGAGGGCGGTCTCCGTCTCACCGGGGAAGTCGCGGCGCAGTGCCTCCTCGCCGTCCACCTTGACGATCAGCCGCGAACCACCGTAGCCCGAGGTCCGCCCGATCTTCACCCCGAAGGCGCCCGGGTCCGGATAGCGGCAGAGGAAGGTCGGCGGGTTGTGGAGGTCCGCGTGGTTGCGGATACCGTGGATGGTGCCGGGTAGGACGGTGCCCTCCGGCAGGCCCAGCAGGTTGTCCACCGCCACCGGCGCCTCCGGGCCTGCATGGTCCCAGCCGCCCGCGGGGAGCAAGGTGAGATCAAACAGCCTGCCTGGCTCTCCGTCGCGATCCGCGGGAAGGGCCACCAGCTCGTCCAGCAGGATATCCACGGGCCCATGGGTGCCGGCCACATTGAGCTGGGCCAGCACGAGGTT
This sequence comes from uncultured Armatimonadia bacterium, assembly GCA_964423635.1. GTDB lineage: Bacteria > Armatimonadota > Zipacnadia > Zipacnadales > JABUFB01 > CAYRFY01. The sequence goes on from CAYRFY010000048.1 coordinate 10,924, forward strand.
GCCGACGTTGGCTCCCATCTCGCCCCTGGGCTCGAAGTCCTCGAAGGGCACCTCGAAGTGCCGCCAGTCATTGAAGTCCAGCGTCACCGGATAGCGGAAACACAGGCCCGGCTTGAGCTCGTAGTTGCCGAACATGACGGTGAGCGTCTGCCCGGAGCCGTCGCCCTTGAGCCAGAAGCCGATGCGGTCGCAGTGGTTTGAAAGCCAGTCAACTGTCCTGATGCCCATCTGCATGTGGGTCCAGGTGTCGGGACAGGGAGAGAACTGCAGCCGCGCGGCTCCTTGACCCACCTTGGCCTCCGCGCCGGGCGTCATCACGCACAGCGGCCCTGCCCCTTCGGCCTTGTTGCCCTCCACACGGTACCAGCTTCCCACGCCCAACTCGAAGTCATCAATGACCTGCAGCTCCGCCGAATGGCAGCAGCCGAAACAAAGCATTGCCAGCAGCAGCGATGAAGCTCGCATGGGTCTCCCTCCCACTCAGTGCGGCGCGATGCAGGCATGCTTCGTCGCCGCAGCGCGGGCCTCCTGCAGGTCGGTGGGCCGCGTGTACGGCAGGAAACAGGCGACAGGCGACAGGCGACAGGAGCGGCGGAAACCGCGGGAACCGCGGGCGACCGTGGCGGGTGGAACGACAACGGCGAGAACGGGCGACGCGCTCCACCACTCCTGCTCTGGCCTCTCTCGGTCGTGCTCTGCCGTTCGCTGTCCTTGGCCGTTCTGTCTGTGTGTTCTCCGGCTCTCCGCGTCTCGGTGTTCAGCCGTTCTCCGTGTATCTCCGTGCTCCCCGTGTCTCCGTGGTGAGACGTTTCCGAGCCGTTCTCCGCTACCCGTGGTGAGACGTTTCCCCGCCGTCCTGCGGGAGGTCCTTGGGCCCTCCTCACTGAACACCACCACAGACGCGGCTCTTGCCTCCTGGAGGTCTCCGATGCTCGCCCTGCGCCCCCGGGTTCTCGCCGCCCTGCCCCTCGTTGCCGCCTGCGCCAGGGCGACCGCCGCGGCCGACGGTCTGCTGCCCGGCCTGCCGGCTCTCCTGTTCTACGATGCCGCGTTCTCTCGGCCCGCCGAGCAACAGACCAACAGCGGGATCGAGATGCAGATCAGCGGCACCAACGACTGCTCCAAGCTCTGGTTAGGGAGTCTGCGCGCACCGCGGACGGCTGAGGTCACCTTTCGCGCCGAGGCCCAGCAGGGAGTGCGCCTGTACGTAGACGGCAGGCCTGTGATCGACGGCTGGTCGCCGGAGGGGGAGCGGTCGGGGACACTGGCTCTCCAGGCGGGGCAAGTGGTTCCGCTGCGGGTGGAGTTCTACCACCTGGGCGGCGAGGCCTATCTGCGGGTCTACTGGTCCTGGCCGGGGCAGGAGGAGCAGCTCGTGCCCGCCGCCGCGCTGTGGCACACGGCCGCGGACGCGGCCGTCATCGACAAGATCGCCAGGGGGGAAATGCACGTGGCACCGGGCAATGTCGGGCCTCACGACCCCGTCATCGAGGCACCGGTGGGAGACGAAGCCTTCTGCAGCAGCATCTACCGGGAGACGGCCGATGGCGGCGCAGGACCGCTGGAGTGGAGGCCGGGCCCGCACCTGTTCATCGATGACGGTCTCATCGCAAGCCAGGAGGGCCTGACGCGCCGCGTCAACTGCCCGCGACGCGATCCGGCCATCCCCAACCCCATCGTGACGGGCAAGGAGGACCGCTGCTTCCAGCCCTTCCTCACCGTCCTGCGCGACCGAGACGGGCATTTTCGCATGTGGTACGGGATGTACACGATCGAGCAGGACACGGCCCGCTCGCACATCGGCCATCTACGGTCCGAGGACGGCATCCACTGGCAACGCCCGGCACGTCGGCTCGAGGACCCCGGACCGATCCAGTTCGGCGATAGCGTCATCGACCGCGGACCAGACTACCCGGACGCGGAACGACGCTACACGCTGGCCTGGTGGCACGATGGCGGGATGAAACTGGCCACATCACCCGACGGCCTGCAGTGGACCTGTCTTGTCCCCCATGTCGTGCTGAAGCACAACCACGACATCGTCAACATCACCCGGGACACGCTCCGCAATCGCTACGTGGCCACGGCCTCG
>CAYRFY010000048.1:13025-20537 GCA_964423635.1 uncultured Armatimonadia bacterium
GGTCTACACCACCGGCCCGACGTGGTCCAAAGAGCGCCGGGTGACCATGCACAGCGAGAGCACCGACCTGCTCAACTGGTCCAAGCCCTGGTACGTGCTGACCCCGGTGGACGGCATCGACGAGGGCGAGACGCAGTTCTACGCCATGAACGGCTACCTCATTCGCGGCAACCTGTGGATCGGGCTGGTGAAGGTGCTTCGCGACGAGCCGCGGGCCGAGGGCACTCCCGACGGCGCCTTCGGCATCGGCTACACCGCCCTGGCCTGGAGCCGTGATGGACGCCACTGGGTCCGGGACCAGACGCCCTTCTTCGAGCCCGACCCTCAACCCGGTGCCTGGGACCACGCCCACGCCTGGATCGACTATCAGCTTCCTGTCGAAGACGAAGTGTTCCTGTATTACGGTGGCTACCAGAACGGGCACAAGATGAACCGGTTTCAGGAGCGCCAGATCGGCCTTCTGCGCATGCCTCGCGACCGCTACGTGTCCCGCGACGCCGGGGGGCAATCGGGCACACTGCGCACATTTGCCGCGGCGCTTCAGGCGCGGAGCATGACCGTCAACGCCGAGGTGGCGGGGGAGCTGACCGTGGCCGTTCTGGGTGCCGACGGCGCCGCGCTTCCCGGCTTTTCCCACGCCGACTGCCGGCCGCTGCGGGGAGACGCCCTGGACGCCCCGGTACGGTGGCAAGCCGACCTGTCCGGTATCGCCGGAACGAAGACCGCGCTTGAGTTCCGGCTCCGCGAGGGACGGCTGTACGGGTTCTGTCTGCAATGAGCACTCCTTCCGGAGGGCAGCGCATGTCTGCATGGCACAGATCGACGGCCGTGGGCTTCGGCGTAGTTCTCGCGCTGCTTCTTGAGTGCGCGGGCTTCTGCGCCCCGGCGCCGACGGTGAAGCTGCGGGGCACGGACTTCACGGGCGGTGGGGCGACGACCTTCGGCTCGACCCACGCCGGCGCCACGCGTGTGAACTACGTCTACGCCGCTCCCACCGGCGCGCTCTCGTCCATGGCCGCGGAGTTCGACTTGGCCCCACTCCCCTCGGGCCCGCTCTTCCTGCACGTGCGCGGCCTGCTGGATGACGGCGGCACCCCCTGCCCCCTCACCATCAACCTCAATGGTGTCACCCTGTTCGAGGGTCCCCGGGCCTTCTCCCATCAGGAGTGGGAGGTGAAGCGCTTGGCGATTTCCGATGGAGTGCTCAGGCCATTGGGCAATCGGCTGGAGTTCCGAAACGTCTCCTCCGAGGGCCGGGCCGGCATGCCGCCGTGGTTCATGCTCTCTTCGTGTGCCATCGGCCCGGAGGACTACGATCTCGCGGCCTCGCCTGCGATCGAGGAGGACTTCCGAGTGCTTCTGCCCGAGGAAAGGCGCCCCTTGCCTGAGCCGCTCTCAGGCGGCCGGACGGAGCCCGGATTCAGACTGCGGGGGATCAAAGGCTGGCTGTGGCGGCCGGAGCAATACCTGGCCGAGATCCCGATCCTCGCCCGGTACAGGATGAACTTCCTGATGAACTGCTATGGCTCGATGTTTGACATCGAGCACCACAGCTTCGGCTCGCCCGAGTGCAATCGCTGGTGGGAGCCGCTGCCCGATGACAAGAAGGCCGCCTACGAGCAGGTCGTGCGCGCCTGTCAGGAGCATGGAATCGACTTCTGCTTCAGTCTCAACCCCAACCTCGGCTCCCGACGTGCCGTGGACTACGGCAGCGACGGCGACTTCGAGGCGCTGTGGCAGCACTACGCCTGGATGCAGGGTCTGGGGGTGAGGTGGCACAACATCCAGTTCGACGACATCTCCCGGGGCATCGACGCCACCGGGCACGCGCGCCTGGCGAACAGGCTGCTGCAGCGGCTGCGAGAGGCTGATGCGTCCGCCGAGATGATCCTGTGCCCCACTTACTACTGGGGGACAGGAGAGGACGAGGCCGCCCGTACCTACCTGGAGGCCCTGGGCCGTGAGCTGCACCCCGATGTGTACGTGTTCTGGACGGGCCCCTCGGTGGTGCCGGCCGGTATTACCCGCGAGGATGCCCGGGCCTACCGCGAGGCCATCGGCCACCGGCTCATCATCTGGGACAACTATCCCGTCAACGACGGCAGCGCCACCCTCCACCTGGGGCCGGTCACGGGCCGCGACGCGGACCTCTGTACTGTGGCCGAAGGCTTCATGGCCAATCCGATGCACACACAGAACGAGATCGGGCGCATTCCGCTTCTGACCATCGCCGACTACACCTACAACCCCTTCGACTACGACCCGGCCCGCGCCATCGGTCAGGCTATCGCTCACCTGGCGGACACGCCACAGCAGCGGGAGACACTGCGCGACCTCGTGGAGCTATACCCGGGCATGCTGATGTGCGCTCAGGGCACAGGGTGGAACCCGCCCCTGCAGCGCCTGGAGCAGATCGTGCAGACCCCGCACTCCCGCTGGCTGGCCGACTTGGTGGTCGGGCACCTGGCCGACGTGCTGGACAGGCTCAAAGAGCAGTTCCCGGGCAGATTCACTCCCGCGTGTGCCACGCTCTCGGCCAACCTCGAGACGATGCGCCGGGTCTATTCAGCGAGCTACGGTGAGGCCCAGGTTCGGCCGGCAGCGGCGGGGGAGAAGCGGAGGTCGATGTAGCGCCGGCGGGAGGCAGCGCCGGTTTGACGCACTGAGAATCGCGGTGCTATACTCGCCGCCGAGACAACCCCGATCGCCTATCATCGTCTGGAGATACCGCCCCTGTGGGACAACCAATCGCTATTGAGAAGTGGGCCGAAAACCTGGAAGAGGTCACTCTCAGCCGGTGGCTGAAGACGGTGGGGGACACGCTGGCCGAGGGCGATTCTCTTTGCGAGATCATCACCGACAAGGTGACTTTCGAGTACGAGATCGAGAGCCCGGCGACGCTGCTTCGCATCTATTGTCAGGAGAAGAGTGTGCTGCCCGTGGGCTATATCATGGCCTATGTGGGCGAGCAGGGAGAGTCGCCTCCCGGGGACATTGAGACCAGAAACGCGGAGCTGCTCCGCGAGCATGCGGCCAAGACGGCGCTGCATCTGGACCTGGGGCAAGGTGAGACCGGTGCACGCAGGGCTGCTCCCCGGGCGCCGGATAGCCGGGTGCGCGCCACTCCGGCGGCCAGGCGGGTTGCCCGCGAGGCCAAGGTGGCAATCGAGGAAGTGGCGGAATGGGCCCAGCCCGATGGTCCGGTGACGGAGGCCGACGTGGAGGCATATGTCCAGGCCCAGAACAAGACCTGAAGACCACCTCACGTCTTGGGAACAGCCGCCGTTAGCCGTTGACGCCGTCAGCCGCTGACGCCGTGGCCGCCGACGCCGTGGCCGTCAACGCCGTTGACACGCGACTCGCGACCCGCCGACTCACCCTTAGGAGCCTACATCATGCTTGATCTCTCCGGCCGTAGAGCGCTTGTCTCCGGTGCCTCCCGGGGTATCGGGCGTGCCATCGCGGTGCGGCTTGCCCGGGGCGGGGCCGATGTGGCGGTGAACTATCTGAGCAGCGAGGATGCGGCTGCGCAGGTGAAGGCCGAGATCGAGCAGCTCGGCCGCAGGGCCCTGCTCTGTCAGGCCGACATCCGGGATGCTCAGGCCGTCGATGAGATGGTCAAGGCCGTGGCGGCGGACCTCGGCGGCCTTGACATCGTGGTCAACAATGCCGGCATGGTGCGCGATCAGTACCTCACCTTCATGAAAGACGAGGCCTGGGATGAGGTGATGGATGTGTCCCTGCGGGGCGCGTTCATGCTTACCAAGCGCGCGATCAAGCACATGATCCGCGGCAAGTGGGGGCGGGTGGTGAACATCTCCTCGGCCGCCGGCTTGATGGGTGACCTCAGGAGGACCAACTACGCGGCGGCCAAGGCGGGGCTGATCGGGTTCACCAAGGCCCTTGCGCGCGAGGTGGCGGCACAGGGCATCCTCGTCAACGCCGTCGCCCCGGGGATCATCGAGACCGATCTCACCGCCGACATGGAGGAGGCCCGCAGCCAGGCCCTCCTGCAGATGACGCCTTTGCAGCGCTTTGGCAGGCCCGAGGAAGTGGCAGGCCTGGTAGCCTTCCTCTGTTCGGAGGACGCCTCGTACATCACCGGACAGGTGATCTCGGTGGACGGGGGCCTGCGCATGTAGCGCCGTCCTTCCGTCCTCCCGCCGTTCCCCCGCCGTTACCCCGCCGTTACCCCGCCGTTACCCCGCCGTTACCCCGCCGTTCCCCCGCCGCTCCCCCGCCGCCAGCAGCCCTCTCGCCGTCTGGGCGCCGGCCTCGCGGTAGTGCTCGGTGGTGAGGACAAGATCCCGGGACTGTCCGTAGGGGGTCTCCATGCTGAAGGCCGCGATCTGGAAGGCATCCGCGGCGCTGCGGGTGAAGTTCGGGGTCTCCCAGCGGCTGGCGTAGTCGGCGGTGCGCTCGAAGTTGTCGGAGGCGTACTTGTCGGCCATGGCGGACCGCACGGCGCCGGTCCACTTCAGCGTCTTGTCATACTGCTCGGGGGCATGCTTGGGGTGCACCAAGAAGCAGTAGATACCGTCGCTCTCGCAGCCGCCGGGGGAGTGGAAGTCCGCGGCCAAGAGCGGCCTGCAGCGTTGAGCCCATCTCTGCATGTCCCGCTGGATGAGCAGGGATTCGTGGCGCATCGGTACAGGGCCCCAGGCGCGGTTCAGGTCATACGGGAAGTTGTCCTTCCCGTAGTCGCCCTGCATGACCCCGTCAATATTGGCGAAGGGGATGACCCACACCAGTGGCGCGGCATCGCCGTGGGCCGCCAATTCGCGCAGGAGCCCATCCAGTACCCACGAGCCGGTGGTCTCGGCGGAGTGCTGGCGGGAGATCAGGTACACGCCGGGCTCCGTGCCCTCGGGCTCGCCGTAGCGGTTGGATAGCCGCACGATCGGCCTGCCGTTGGGGCTCACGCCGATGGTGTCGCTCTGCCAGGTGCCGCCGCAGTCCTCCAGCAGGGCGGCGAGCTCCGGCGGGCCGTAGGGGTAGCAGAAGGCGATGTCCAGTACCGGATCGGGGGCTTGGAGGTTCCAGACCACGTTCCTGCGGCCATCCGGCAGGGTCTCGGCGCTTCCCGGGGCCAGTCGTTCCCATTGCCCGTTAAGACCCCGGGCGACGGGACGCAGGGTGGCCGGGTTGTTGCCGCCCAGCATGTTCTCCGAATACTTCAGCACCAGGCGCAGCCGCGAGCGCTCGGGGTCGCGCACGCCCACGCGGCGGATGCGGAAGCAGAACCACAGGCACTCGGGGCCACCGTGGGGATGGGCGGCGAAGGACACCTCGTACTCGCCGGGCCTCTTGGCAATCTGTACATCGGCTACATTCCCATACGGAACGCGATCGGAGACTTCCAAAGGCATGACGCACCATCCCACGCGAAGTGGTAGCAGGCCAGCCAACTGTTCTCCGGCACGGTGTGGGATACCTGCCCGAGGACCAGGCGGTAGGGGGGAGGATCGTGCCCGCTGCACAATGAATGCTACCTTCGAGGCCGGCCACCGTGCCCACGGGTCCCAGGCCCGCACGGTCGGCACGACCGCGATTGCGGAAGCCACTCACCGACATGGCCCCCGTGCCCGCGGGTCTCCAGGCCCGCACGGTCGGCACGACCGCGATTGCGGAAGCCACTCATCGACGTGCCGCCCGTGCCCGCGGGTCTCCAGGCCCGCACGGTAGGCGTGACCGCGATTGCGGAAGCCACTCACCGACATGGCCCCCGTGCCCGTGGGTCTCCGCTTCGAACCGCGGGCCTACACAAGACGGCCCGGGCCCTTCACGGACATCGAAGGAGTGCTCCCATGACCTACCTTCTGGCGATCCTTCTGGCGGGTGCAGCTATTTCGGCGGCCCACAGCGAGGTGATGGGCATGCCGCCGCTTCAGCCGCTAGTCGAGGTCGAGGAGCCGGTCTACCAGTATGTTCCTGCGGAAAACGGCGCCGATCCCATGTGGTGCCACGGCTGCTGCTGCATCGCCCGCATCGGCCAGGACGTCTTCGCCTCCGGTCTGGAGACGCTGGCGGATGCCAGACCCCTCAATAACGTCCGTTGGCTGCTCTTCCGTCGCGGGGCGGGCGGCTGGGAGCTGCAGCAGGGCGACGCTTCGCGTCGCACGCGCGAGCCCTGTCCCCTGGTGTGCTTCCCCGGCGGCCCTCTGCTGCTCTCGGCCAACCCCACGCTGCTCACCGATCCGCAGGCCGAGGGGGGCGGGCCCGCACGGCCCGAGGTCCTGCGCTTTGACCCCGCCGACCCGAAGGGACCCTACGACACGCTCTTGCCCCAGTGGGACGGCGAGCCGGCCTTCACCGAGCACTCCTACCGCACTTTCGCCGCCGATGGTCCCTCGGGCGACTTCGTCCTGATGCAGAACATCGGCGCCTCCCACAGCGAGTGGGCCTTCTGCGACAGGGCCGGCAAGTGGACAACCGGAAAGCTCCCCTGGCCCCCGCGCGAGGACATTAGCATCTCACCCTACGGCGAGACCCTGGCCCGCTGCAACTATCCGGACGTGGTGCTCAAGAACCGCGCCCTGCACTTCTGTGGTGCCCCGGCGTACAACAAGTGGAGCCGGGTCTCCACCATGGACAAGGCCGGACGCCAGTTCGGCAACCGCTGGCGCCGCCTGCTGTACACGCACACGGACGACATCACCGGGCAGCCCTTCGGTGAGTGGGTGGAGATCAGCAACACCTTCGAGGACGGCGGCTGGCTGTTTCCCGGCGATATGCACGTGGATGACGAAAGCCGCGTGCACATCCTGTGGCACGAGGGGCCCATCCACCGCGGCCTGCGGGATCAATTCTTCCCGGACATCAAGCTCCGGGCCTCGTACAGGTATGCCCAGGTGATCGACGGGAAGATCGTGCTGAAAAGGACGCTGGTCGAGGTGGGGGAGGGGATCTCCGACACCACCCTCGCTGGCGCCGGCGGCATCCGCCTGCAGGTGACGCCCACCGGGCGAATGGTGATCTGCTATGCCCTCACCGAGACCGACGCCGGCGGCACACGCGTGCCCCGGATGCGCCTGATGGAGCTGTTCCCCGACGGAACTACCGGCGAACCGGTGACGGTGCCCATGCAGTACCCGCTGCGCCAGTTCTTCACCGCCACAACGCGTGCGGGCAATGCGCCCTCAACGACCCTGGACCTGCTCGGAGTGCGGGCGGGAGATGCCCACGCCATCAGCTATGCGAGGGTGAGGCTGTGGTAGGGATCAGGCACCGCGAACGCGGTCATCCCGCAACCGCTTCCCATAGGTGCGGCCGAAACCCCCGCTTCGCCGGGGATGTCATTCTGAGAGCGTTCGCCTCCGGACGGAGCAGCTCGAGGAATCTCCCGGGATATCGGGAGATACCTCGCACAAGCGACGCTTGCGACGCCGGCGCGCCAGGATGACATTTCCACGCTAGGCCCGGCTTTTCGGCCGAGCTTCCATGAGCCCGGCGACAAGCTTTGTGCGGGAGGTCGCGGAGGATATTCGCCGGATCTGAGAACCAGAGCGGAGC
>CAYRFY010000049.1:0-11342 GCA_964423635.1 uncultured Armatimonadia bacterium
TTTCCAGCCCGCCAAGCCGGCCTGGAAGGCCGGCGTCGGCCTCCGGACGCGATTCGGGCCAGCCATCGGAAGGTCCCCGCCGGGCGCAACGCACAAGTACGGTTGTACTACTATCCGCCCCACTGGGCCGAAGCGCCGATGAGCACGCTGTTGTCCGAGTTCTCCCGCTCCTGCCACGCGAAGCCGAAGCTGATGTTCCCGGACGACAGCGAGCCTCCGGCCAGCGTGGCGCCGAAGGTGAGGTTGCCGTCATCCAGGCCGATACCGGCCTTGACCCGTCCATCGGCGAAGAGCTTGGTGACGCCCAGACGGAAGCGGCTGTCCACCTCATCGGTCAGGTCCACCAGATCCGCCGCTATCGTGAGCCCGGCCGGGGCCTCGAACGCCAACCCCAAATCCCAGGTACGCTGCACGTCCCCGGTGAGGTCCCTCACACACAGACCCCACCTCACGCCCTCAAGGCTCTGGACCCCCAGCGTGCCGAGACTGCCCACCAGACCGACGTCGAAGAGGTTGTTGGCATTGCCGACGACCGGGTCCACGTGACGCCAGTTGACGCCCCAGGCCATGCCGCCGCCCCGCCAGGACTTGCCGAACCCGACGCCGAGAGTGTTGGCACCCCAGGCGTCCACATAGCCTGCGCCGAGACCGAACTCCTGACTCATCTGATACCCGCCCCAGTTGAGGGCGAAGATGTCGCTATCGCCGCTGACTTCAAACGTCGCCGAGGCATTGTGCTTCCAGTTTTCCATGGTGAACAGGCCCGCCTCCAGGCCTGAGATGGACGCCAGGGCCGCGGGATTGTAGAACCAGGCACCCGCCGCGTCGGGGGCTGCCACATAGGTGTTGCCGGCCATCGCAGCATCGATGGTGGGCGTCTGAGCGGCACTGGGGGGAATGGCAATGAGGACTGCGAGTGTGAGCAGAGCCAAGGACAGGTTCTTCACGTGGTATCTTCTCCCTCCGGATTAGGCCTGTGCGCCGCGGTCGTGCCCCGTGCGGCCGCGAACCGACAAAGCCTATCACAGCGGTGTCGGGCAAGTCAACTTGCCCGCGGCAGACAGGATGGACAGGATAACGGCGGACAAAGACGGATGACGGCGACGGCCACGGCAGACAGGATGGACAGGATAACGGCGGACAAAGGCGGATGACGGCGGATAACGGCAACGACGGGGGAATTGCTGTGATCCGCCCCCGGGCGGCCTCGTGACGGGGGCGGACTGTTGTCTCTACAGATCCGCCGTCAGCAGGAGCTTCCACGACTCTCCGCCGTCCGGCGACATCATCACGTTCCTCCGCGAGCCGTAGTGATCGTTGCGGTAGAACCAATGGGTTGACCAGTAGTCGTAGGACAGGAACAGACGGCCCGCACGGTCGATGGTCAGGCGGTGGTAGAACACGCTGTATTCCGAGAACGGAGCGACGATCAGGATCCGTGGCTCCTCCCACGGCCGGCCCGGCCGCTTTCTTTGGTAGGCCAAAGTCGCGTGGCTGGAATGAGGGTAGGGCTCGCCGCTGCGCCAGAGGCGGAACACGGTATGGAGCGTCCCGTCGCCGCCACAGACGTAGCCGATGTACGTCTGGCTGAGCCCCTCGCCCGCCGAGACCGGCTCCGTCCAGCCTCCCCCGGCGTCATTGGCGGCCAGTGACTTTGCATACTGGAACGGACGGCCGTGAGTGCCCACCAGCACGTGCAGGTACCCCTCGCCGTCCATGGTGATGCTCGGGGTGTTGTGCACATCATTGGCCGGAGGCCCGTACCCCACCAGCGCAGGCTCCCCGAGTTGCCCCGTCTCTCGGTCATAGGTCACCACATAAGTGGGAACACCCGGAACCTTCTCCTCCGGATCGGTGGCCTCGCCCCAGGTGACGTGGACCTTGCTGCCGCGGGAGACCACCGAGGACGGCATCCCCGAGTGTCCTGAAAAGCCGATGGCTTTGTCCGAGATGGGGACTATCTCACCCATCTCAAGGTGGCCGTCGACCTTGCGGGGCACGATCAACTCCAGATCGTGCAGAGCGCGCCAGCGCAGCTTGGGGTCCTTGGCGGTGCGGGTGAAGCGCACGATCGCCGGCGGTCCGTCGGGTGCATTGTGCCCCGAGAACTGCTGGATGTCCCAGGCCCCGGAGCGTCCCGGCACCTCGTAGGCGGAGAAGGTCTTCCCGCCGTCGGCGGAGTGCAGCAGGACGCCGGTGCTCCCCGCGCCCGAGAGCAGGTAGAGGTCCCCGTCGCCGTCGAAGCCGATCTTGGTGGTCATCTGGGAGAACGTTGCCTCTGCCGGCGACGGCGGACGGCTCGTCACGGCCGAACGCAGGTCGGTGAGCTCCCAGCGCCCATCGCGCAGCGCCCACAGGCCGCTTCCGGCCCGGACATACGGCTCATTGGCCGTGCCGAAGTACATCTGGCTCTCGGTGGGGAAATCGGCGATGTGCCCAAGCTGCCGGTTCTCGTGGTTGTACGGTGTGAGCCGCAGGGGCATATCCAGCAGCCCCATCGCCGGTGCATCCCCCGCCCGCAGCTCGATGGTGGAATACGTGCTGAAACCTCCGCCGTCCTCGGCGGTGGCCCGCACCCGGCAGCGCCGCATCGGAATCTCCGGCGGCAGGGCACACCGCACCGTCACGGCCTGATCCCTGTTCGCCTCCAGCTCCACCCGTTCGGTGCTGAGGCTCACCGGCCAGGACTCCTCGGGGAACTCCAGGCTAAGGCTCACCGCGCGCTTCCGTGGGGCGCTGTTGCGTACGTTGAGGGTGACTTGCCCCTCACTCCCCGACCCGCTGTAGACGATTCGGCTATAGGGCGTGAGCAGCCAGCGGTTGTCCGATAGAGGGAACCAGACCTCCGCGTCGGGCGACCAGACGCACTTGTCCGGGTGCGGATCGGTCTTCTCCCACCGCGTCAGCCCATCGACGTTCAGAACACCCCGGCCCTCCGGCAGCCGCAGGCACCAGAGCTCCGCAGGACCCCTCTCCCCGGCAGGCACCGTGGCGGAGGCCTTCCCCTCGGCATCCACCGCCAGCGAGGCGATGGTGTCTCCGGCGGCGTTCAGGAGCTGCAGATCGGCCGAGCCTTTGGGCACCCCGGATGCCTCGATGGCGATCGGGGCGGGCCGCGGCTGAAACCAGACCTCCGCCGGCCCCTCCGGGCCCTCCAGGACGATGGGTTCTTGATGGCGCTCGTCCTTGTGGCCCCGGGCGGTCTCGATCACGTAACGGGGGCAATTGGTGCGGAAGCACCAGAGCATGTTCTGACCGTAGCGGTCCTGAGAGACCGTGATGTTCAGCGCATAGACGCCTCTGGCTGGGACCCGGGCCGCCAGTCTCAGTCGCCCCGCCGGGCCCAGACCGCCGCCCCTGGGCAGTCCGTCGTCGGGAATGAAGCCCTCATCCAGCACCTCGCGATCCGGACCGACCAGGATCCCCCGCAGTTCGGCGGTGGTGTCCCGCGCATTGCGGTCACGCTTCTCCACCTCGACCACCAGCTCGCCGGGCTCGGCAAGAAAGTACACCCCGCCACAGCCCCCCATGAGTGGGCTCATCGACCCGTTCATCGCTGGGTCCCCGATTTCGTCCTGCGCGTAGGCAGAAGGCAGCAGGAGTGGTATGGACAGCAGAAGCAGTCGGATGGTCCTGTGCATTGCAGATCACCTGATGGCTGTGGTTCTCAGATCACAGACGCGGGGGCCCCTGGCTCGCGCCGACGGACTATGCCACCCCGTACCTTCGGCGCGCCTGGTGCAGGTACTCGGCCACGTCGGCCACCGGGGCCGTCCAGATCCTGTCCCGCTCGTCGGAAAGGTAGTCCAGAAGCTCACAGAACTCATACTGGGCGATCCCCAGCCGGCCGCCCTCGAGGCTGTGGAAGGCGAAGATGATCCAGCGCCCGTACTTGATCGCCTTGCGCACCAGCCCGATCAGTTCCGTGCCTCGGCAGTGCTCGGCGTTGTGGCAGGCCAGATGGTGAAGATCGCAGTTCAGCGGCGTATTGGCAAATCCGTACTCGCCGATGGCGCGGCCGGCCACGAAGTGCCGGGCGACGATGGGAACGTAGCTGCGGCGCGTGAGACCCTCCCCCACGTCGGTCTGGTAGCAGGGGTAGGCGAAGCTCCGGGTTGGCGCCGGGATGACCTCTTCAATCCGGCGCTCGGCCTCCAATATGTCCGCCTCGATCTCCTCCAACGTTGAGCGCTCGAGGCCCCTGGCGTCGGTGTCGTCCGAGAAGTTGCGGGAGCAAGTGTGGCTAAGGGTGTGGTTGCCGATCTCATGCCCCTTGTCGGCCAGCGCCTTCCACGGCTGCAGCCACCGCGCATACTCGTCCATCCGCGGCCCCAGGTAGAAGGTGCCCCGCAACCCGCGCTCCTCCATGAGCGGAGCGGCGAGCCGAAGCTGGCTCTCGTGCCCGTCGTCGTAGGTCAGGGAGACGGCGCCGAGGATGTCCCCTTCCCACACGTCCTGTCCGTTGATGACCATCCGCGGTTCCTCTTCCCGTCATTCAGGGCCGCGTTGACAGACGTTGATACCCCGCGGCCGTGCGACCCGATCCGCCACGGCCCGCCCTTCCGGTCGCCGACCTCACCGGTCGCGTCGCCCGTCCACCATTCGCCACCGAATCGCCCCCGGCCTCCGCACCCCGGGCCAACACGGGCACATCGGCATGCAGAAATCCGGCTGTCCACAGTTCAGGGCAGCGGCCGCCGGGAACACCGGCAGACGCCCGGGCCGTCCAGAGCCGGAGCGTCCTTCGCCACCGTCGATCCCGACAGCAGATCACTGCACTCCGGGCCTCTTCCTCCCGTCCGCCGCCACCCCTACTTCTCCTGCATCCCATCCTGCAGCCACTGCATGCTGCAGCGGGCGAAAGCAATGCTCTCGTAGGGGCTGAACACGCCCCGCTCATACAGGCAGCCGATGTTACCGTCCGGCAGCTCGGCGAGACACGAGTACGCCGAGGGGCCGGCATGGAGAACTTTGGCCACGGGCCACGTGGCTCCCTCGTCGAAGCTCAGGCGCAGTGTCAGATTCATCCGCCGCCTGCTGTCGGGATTGGAGAAGGCCCACGCCGGCGGCGCGGTGCGCAGGTGGATCAGGCTGGCGTCGCAGACGGGGTCCACCAGGGCGTCGTCGAGCCTGGGCTCACCCCAGCTCTCTCCCCCATCTTCGCTCCAGGCCACGACGCGCCGGTGCGCATCGCCCGAGGACCGCATGTTCAGGCACAGGCGCCCATCGGCGGCCTGGACGACCTCGCACTCATTGCAGTCCTTATACAGGGGCGCCACCGTCCTGCCCGCCCGCCACGTTTGGCCCCGATCATCGCTGACCATTACTCCGGCGCGATATTCCTTTGCCGCTCCCAGCTCGCCGGCCATGGTCCACATCGGGACCACCATCCGGCCGGAGGCCATGCGGATGCCGTTGCCGGGGCCGGTGGCCACACGGCTCCAGGCGAAATCGTTGCGCAGGCTATCGGTGATCTCCAGCGGTGTGGAGAAGCGGGCGCCGTCGTCATCGCTGTGCATCACAAACACCCGGCGGTTATTGCGGCAGAACAGCAGCACGATGCGGCCCGTCTCCGGGTCCACGATCGGGCACGGGTTGCCCATGGTGTTGCCCTCGTCATCCGCCAGCACCTGCATCGCCCCCCAGGTCTGCCCGCCATCGAAGCTGCGCTTCAGCACCAGCTCGATGTCGCCGTCATCGGCGGCACTCCTGCGCCGCGCCTCGGCAAACGCCAGCAGCGTCCCTTGCCGGCTCACCGCCAGGGCCGGGATGCGGTATGTGTGCGTGTCGTCTTCGCCCGCCCGGTAGACGACTGTCTCAGCGGGCAACAGCGCCGCCTTGCGGTCGATCTCGTCAAGGGAGAAGTGGACGGACACCACCGACTGCTTCTCGCCCTCATTCAGCACGGCGTAGGTGGTGGCGACCAGCGTCCCGTTGGGGAGCAGTTCCAGACCGGGGTAGCCCAGATCGCCCTTGACCGGGCTGTTGAGCAGCCGCACCCGGTACTGGCCCTCGCCGCCGCTCACCAAATCCTCGTAGGTGCCGATCCAGGCCACGAAGTCGCCCTGCGTTGGGCTCCCCTGGGCCACGTCGCGAAAGCACATGACCAGGCGACCATCGGGACTGTAGCGGGGCATGTGCCGGTCGCCGGTGAGGCTCGCCGGCAGCTCGCGGAGCTCCGACCACGTCTGGCCCTCATCGTCACTGGTCATGAGCAGAGAGTTCAGGCGCCTGGTGTTCTCCCTGGCGATCGTGGCGATCTGTCCGTCGTCCGGAGAGCGGATGAGGGCGGGCTCGCAGGGGTCGGTGCCCTCAAGCTCGCCCACCAGACGCTGGTCATGCCAGGTGAGGCCGCCGTCATCCGACACGGCCTGCCACAGGGTGAGCGGGGAGCGGTCCTTGTCGTTCGGCCCCCGGTGGTACGCGCACAGATGTCGGCCGTCAAACAGGGGTAGGACCGTGATCGGTGCCACGATGCACTGCAGCCCATTGGGCTCAAGTGGCGTCCAGGTCTCGCCTTCATCCAGCGAGACCGCCTGCCGCATGGCGCCGTAGCCCTCCATCAGGAGCAGCCGCTGGACCCCGTCGGGGCCGGTGAGCTTGTGCAGACAGGGGCAATTGGTGGCCGTGGCCCAGTTGTCCGGCACGGAAAGACGCTCGCTCCAGGTTCTGCCCCCATCGGTACTTTTCTTCAATACCGCCGCTGGGCCGCCGTGGCCCAGAGGATACGTGCAGAGTATGGTCTTGCCGTCATCCAGCAAGACGGTGGTGGGATGGCCCAGATACTGGCCGGGGGTGCTCTCCACGATGTGCTGCCGCCAACGCTCGGTGCTCAGATCGACGGTGGGGATCGTGTAGGTCACCGGCTGGGTGCGGCCCGGTGGCAGCGGGAGCAGCCGACCGACGGCGGAGAAGTCGTATACTCGCATGCGACTGCGCCAGGGCCGCAGAGCGATGGTGCCGAAACGGCCGGTGGAGGTCTTGACCTCATGCACCGTCTTGCCGTCAATGCACAGTCGCAGGCTATTGCCCTCGCGGATGACCTGGAACTCAAAGGGCCGGCCGGCGGTGATGAAATCGGCCGGCCTGCCGACGACGCTTGTCTTGGAGCCGAACAGTCGGCCGCTGGTGAAGATCTCCCCGGCGGCGCCCTCGAAGCCAAAATGGCTGTGATCATCGATGACGAAGGACGCCGCGCTGCGGGCCAGATCGAGGATTGCCAGACGCACCGTGATTCGGAAGTCCCCGTCGCCCAGGGCGTTGCCGGCGTACAGCAGGTTGTGCAGACCCTGACACTCCAGGTATTCGGGCCCACGGGACCAGGCGGCCCCCACCTCACGGACCAGCACGGGATTGCCCGCCTGAACGAAGACCGCGGTGGTGCGGTCACCGGTGGCATCCATGGGAACATCATCCTTTGCTGGCTGCGCGAAGCCCGGCAGGGCGCAGCAAATTGATAGGACGGCACAGCACAGGGCGCCGTGCACTCTCCGCCCGCTGGCGACACGGCGCGGACCGCGCTTTGTGGTCGGTGGCCGACGGCACCCGGAGCCGGCAAGAAGCGCAGTCATCTACCATTCCACCGCCCGGAGGTCGCAGTCAAACCGCATCAGGAAGGGTTTGGGGCGAGCGGTGAGGTTGTGGCACAAACCCCAGGTGATCCCCTTGCCCCACACGTCGGAGGCGAAGTGGTCCTCCCGGAAGGGGCCGGGAGCGGCCGGGGGAGTGACCTCGGCCTGGCTCACGAAACGAACCCCATCGGCGGAATACTGCAGCGTCCCTCCCGCGGGCCCGGCCGGCGCCACCAAAGCCGCCACACCCCGACGCTGCGGCCAAAGGCAAACCCCTTCTGTGCCCTCCAGCACGGGATTGGCGCGGTGCTTCTCGAACGGTCCCGTGGGATGTGGCGCGATGGCGAGGCCCATCCCCGTCTCGCCGGGCGAGAGCCCCTTGCGGCGTCCCTGGTAATACACCCAGTAACTCCCGCCACGCACCAGGAGACAGGCATGGGACACGCTGTGGCTGTCCCAAACCTCGTCGGCCTCGGGCCACAGGGACAGCCGACCGTCGCCGGGGGTCTCCACGGGTGGCAGGTCGTCCTCGCCCGGCCGCAGCACCGGGTCGTCTGAGAACCTGGTCCACGGACCCCGCGGTGAGTCGGCGAAGGCCACGCCGATGGCCGTCGCGGTGCCGTTGGGCTCGCCCCCATCATTGTCAGGAGTCTTCGCGGCTGCGGTGTAGTACAGGAAGTAGCGCCCCTCGGCCACGAGGATCGTGGGACTGGACACGCCCTGCTCGTCCCAGGCGCCGGGGCCGCCACAGGAGAGGGCTTCCCCCTTTTCGGTCCAGTTTCGGCCGTCCTCAGACGTGGCGTGGCAGATGGAGACATCGTGGCCCGAGGCGTCGGCGGCGGCCCGGGAGTACCAGACATGGAACTCGGAGCCGACGCGTATCACCGGGCTGGGATCGCGACGGGAGACGCCCTCCTCGTAGCCGATGGCCGTGGAGTAGGTGAACACATCCCCGGGCCGATCATCAATGGGCAGGCGGTTCATGCACGGTCTCCCAGCCAAGGCCGGCGTTCATAAGAAGCAGCACCCCTGCCCGTATCATACAGGCAGAGCCGCCCCACTGCCAACGGACGAAGGCGGTCACGGCGGCCGGTCTCCACGACGCAAACGCACAAAGCACCTGGTTCCACCGCACACCCCCCACGACCTCCGGAGCAGGAGACGCGAGCACGCCCGCCGCCGTCTTCCCTCCTCCCCTGCGGTTCGTGGTATATTGTGCACACGGGGCCAACCGTCACGACTATCGGAGGGATCCACAGTGTCACAGGAGCCGTCCGCCATTGACGTCTTTGAGGCGTTCTTCCGGCGCGAGCCGGCGCCGGCCCGTATCGGGTTCTTCAGTCTCGGCCACTACATCTACTGGCCGCAGTTCCCGGGCCTGCGGGAGCGGCTCATGGGCCACCACCAGGACTTCCGCTCCCGGCTGGAGGCCATGGGCGTCGAGGTCACTGATGCGGGGATGAGCGATAGCCCGCGATCCGCCTCGGAGGTGGCCCGGACGCTGCAAAGCGCCGACGTGGACCTGCTCATCGGCTTCCTCGCCACCTACACTCCCTCCGCCGACTGCGTGCCCATCGCGCAGGCGGTGCGGCGCCCTCTGGTGTTGAGTGCGCTACAGCCCGATAGAGCCCTGGACTACGCACACGCCACCACCTTCGCACAGCTTGCCAATGACAATATCACCAGCCTCCCGGAGATCTGCTGTGCCCTGAACCGCACGGGCCTATCAGCGGCCGACGCCATCGTCGGCCTGCTCTACGATGACAACCGGGCCTGGGACAGGATAGCCTCGTGGGTGGACGTCGCCCGAGTGCTCCACGTCCTGCGGAACGGCCGCCTCGGTGCCATGGGCCATGTGTATGAGGGCATGCTGGACATGAACAGCGACCCCACGCAGATCCAGGGGGTCTTCGGCCCCCACGTAGAGCACATCGAGCTGGACGACCTGCAGCAGATCGTAAACGAGATCGGGACGGAGAGAGTGGAGGAGCACCTTTCCTTGATCCGCCAACTGTTCCATTTCCCCGAGCCGGGCAGCGACCCCATCGCCGGGCCGGTGGATGAGGAGGAATTGCGCTGGGCCGCCAGAGTATCACTGGGGCTCCACGAGCTGGTGGACCGGTTCGGGCTCCAGGGCCTGGCGTACTACTATCGCGGCCTGGCCGGCAATCCCAACGAGCGTCTCGGCTGCAGCCTGACCATCGGCAGCTCGCTGCTCACCGGTCGCGGCATCCCCATTGCCGGCGAGCTGGACATCAAGAACTGCATCGCCATGCTTATCATGGACCGCCTGGGAGCCGGCGGGTCCTTCGCCGAGCTCCACCCGATCGATTTCGACGGCGACTTCGTCCTGGTCGGGCACGACGGGCCCCATCATGTGGCCATCGCCCAGGGCAGACCCGTGCTCAGGGGGCTTTCCGTGATGCACGGCAAGAGAGGGCGCGGCCCGGGCGTGGAGTTCGCCATCCGCAATGGCCCCATCACGATGCTGGGCATCACGGAGAGCAGCGACGGGAAGTACAAGTTCGTGGTGGCGGAGGGCGAGTCGGTGCCCGGCATCATCCCCGCCACGGGCAACACCAACACGCGGGCCAAATTCGCGCCGGATGTGCGGACTTTCTTGGAGCGCTGGTCGCTGGCGGGCCCGACCCACCACTTCGCCCTGGGCGTCGGCCACCAGGCCACAACGCTGCGGCGACTGGCCGAGGCATTGGGGCTCAGGTGTCAGGTCATCGCCGCACACGATATGGAGGCGCTCTGATGCAGCTTGCCAACGTCACGCTGGAGATGAGTCTGAAGCCCTTCGCCGGCCTGGATGAACAGCACATCCGCGGGGTCTGCCGGCGGGCCTTCACCCAGTGGCTGCCTCTGATACAGCACGCCGCCGGGTCCTCGGTCATGCTCTGGACCGCGGACGGGTCAGAGATTCTCGACTACCGGGGCCGGATGGAGGATGAGCTGGAATGGGCCCGGTACATCGGCGGCGCCAATCCGCGGGCGTCCGTGCCCGGTGATCCCCAGGGGATCTGCCTGCACAGCCGGCCGTACCCGTACAGGGACAACCCGCCGGTCGTGACCTACGGCGATCTGGCGAGAATCGTCGGCCTGCTCCGGCAAGTGGGGAGTCAGGTGACGGGCAAGCCGGTGCGCGTGGGCGCCACCTTCGACCCCGGGCCGGAGTTCGCCAAGTCCCCCTTCAAGTACGAGCGCCACCCGGAAATCTGCCTGGCGGGGACGATGGGCCGGGCCAGCTTCGCCTGCTGCTACGCCACCTTGCATGCCGATGACGTGGCCTACGCCGGTTACCCCGACGGCATCCCGGAGGGCACCGCGCTGGGCGAGTTCCTCGGCCGCCAGAGCACCCACTTCCTCCGCGACCTGGGCTTTGACTACCTCTGGCTCTCCAACGGCTTCGGCTTCGGGCTGGAGACCTGGGCCACGACAGGCGCCATCTTCGATGGCGAAACGTTCGCCGCCGAGCGAGTAGGCGAGACGGCGGAGAAGATACTGGAGTTCTGGCGCAGCTTCCGACGCGAGTGCCCGGACTATCCCCTCGAGACCCGGGGAACGAACCTCACCACCGGCATTGACCTGGCCTCGGATGCCGTGCCGATCCGGGAGATCTACCAGGGGGGCTTCGATCTGGCGCCACCGCCCAACTCGCCCTGGGCGGCCCTCAACGGCGACTTCGGTTTCGAGCTGATAGGCTACATGTCCCACATTGCCCGTGTCCCGGCAGACGGGTGCCCCTTCCGGTATTACGTGCACGAT
>CAYRFY010000049.1:11352-20464 GCA_964423635.1 uncultured Armatimonadia bacterium
TGGCTCAATAGCCCCTGGCTGGACCGCTACGGCCGCGAGCCTCACGATATCTACCTGCCGCTCTCGGTCTCCCGCGTGGATGACGCCGGTCAGGTGAAGACCGCCACCGCGGTGGAGCTGCTCTCCATCGATGATTCATACGGCCGGATGCCGGACAAGTGCCCGCTGGAGGTGATCGGGCACATCAACGCCGCCCTGGAGCACTTCCCCGACCGGCCGGGTCCCTTGGTGTGGGTCTACCCGTTCGACGAGTACCACGACATGACGTTTGCCCCCGAGCCCAGACTTGGGGAGGTCTTCTTCGGCGACTGGTTCATGCGCGCCGCCGTCAATGACGGCCTGCCCCTGAACACGGTGGTCTCGACCCGGGCGCTGCTTGGCAGCCTGCAGTCCGTCCCGAACCTCTACGACGGTTCGGTGCTGGTGTCGATCCTGCCGGACGCCGGGAGCGATCTGGCCGAAGCGCTGGCCCGGTGGGTGCGCAGGGGCGGCAGGGCCCTGCTGTACGGACCGGCCGAGCACGCCGACCCGGAGCTGCTGCGGATGCTGAATGTCGCCACAGCCCGGCCGATCTCCGGGGAGATGACGGTGGAGCTACTGCACGACACGGACGTGGTGCGACAGGGCGCCTACCCCGACAGGCTCAACCACCGTGAGCTGCTCTCCGCCGGAGGCCTCCGGGGCGTACCCGGAGATGAGACGGACCCACACAGCCGGGTGCTGGCGTGGGTCACCTCGGGAGGGCAGAGGCGTCTGGCGGCCACCTACCGGGAGGACCCGGACTGGAACGGTGGCGCCCTGGCCTGGGTCCGGGGCACCAACTCGAACCATTACAGCAAGGGCGCCCACCTGCTGACACCCGATGACCCGGCCCTCTGGTTCCAGTCAGGGAGACTGATGCGGCTTGCTCTCTCACGCTTTGGCTTCGTGTTCGCCGCCGCCAAGCGTCTTCCCGGACAGCGCGACCCGCTCACCTGCGTGGCGCGCCATGACAACGGCTTTCTCTTCTCCGGCTACACCCCGGACACCACGGTTGAGCTCAGGCTGGGCTTTCCGCAGGGGGCGCCGCTGCTCGTCGGCTATGAGACAGAACTGGTGGGCGGGCTGTCTACCTACCGCATGCCCCGCGGCTGGCACCGCGAGTGCCGGGTGTTCGTGCGCCAGGACGGCGGAATGCTGAGCTGCGTGGAGCAGCACTCCGGTGAGATCGGCGTCTCTCGCCGGCTGCTGGTAAGAGGTTTGCAGGAGGCGGAGGTCACCTTCTATCCGGAGAGCGCTGGCTCCGGTAAGGTGACGGGGATTGTCAACGCCGCATACCCCTACCTGCAGGGGCAGTTCGTGCAGTTTGAGCAGACGGACGACGGCAGCGGCAGGAGCCTGCGAACCGCGGGGATAACGGGCTCTTTGCTGATCTCCTGGTAGGCGAGACGGTGGCCGGCCACCGCGGTGCGGGCACTGCTCCGCAGGTCAATGGCCGCCCGACACCGAACAGGGTGGCCCGCACACACATCCGCCCGCCACAGAGAGGCCGGTATGACACCCAGAGAGCGCGTCGTTGCCGCCTTCGAACACCGCGAGCCGGACCGGACGCCGATCTTCGAGAAGCTCATCAAGTCACCTATCGCCGACGAGCTCCTGGGACGCCCCTGCGCGGCGAGCAACCTTGACTACCAGATGCAGCGCCTGGCCGACGGCGACTGGGAAGGCCTGCAGAAGCAGTCGGCGCGGGACCTTGTGGACCTCAGCAAGATGCTGGGCTTCGACATCGTGCGCCTGCCGCGCAATGGAGGCCGGCCGCCCCTCGAACAGCGACCGCGCCGGCTGGCGCCGGGAGTGTGGGAGGTGGGCTCGATGGTCGCCGAGGTGCTGGACAAGGGCTGGGTGCGCTGGCGCCCTGTCGAGCCGGAGCCCCGCCGGTCCGAGGCCGAGCAGGAAGCGGCCCTGCGCCAATCCCTCGAGGCCGAGCCGGGCGAGCCGGTACTACACGACAGCACGTTTCTCGTCATCCGCGAGGGGCGGCGGATCATCGAGCAAGAGGGCCTCGATCTGGCGGTCTTCTCCGAGGTGTACGCCATCGGCGCCGCGACGCTGCCGGCCTTTGTGTTCTGCTGGTTCGCCACCGAGCCAGACCTTCTCCACCGCTACTATCGGCGCAGCCATGTGCCCGCGATGGCCACCCTTCGCAGGCTGGTGCAGGAGGGGGTGGATATCGTCGCCCTGGGCGGCGATCTGGCCTGCGATCTGGGCCCGATGGTGTCCCCGGCCCACTACCGCGAGTTCATCATGCCCTATATCCGGCAGCAGGCAGAGCTGTGCCACAGCCTGGGCGCCTATTGCACCAATGCCACCGATGGAGACATCTGGCCGATTCTGGATGACTTCATCCTCGGCACCGGTGTGGACGGCTACGAGGAGATCGACTTCGCCGCCGGCATGGACCTTCCCCGCCTCAAAGCCAAGTACGGCGAGCGCTGCGTATTCGTGGGCAACGTGGACATCCGTCATACCCTGACCTCAGGCACCGTGGACCAGGTCCGGGCCCACACCGTGGCCTGCATCAAGGCCGGCTGGGGCAACGGCGGCCATGTGCTGATGTCGGGCAACTGCATCCACGAGGACTGCAAGACACACCTGTTCCTGGCGCACCTGCAGGCGTACCGCGATTACTTCGGGCTGAGGTGAACGGCGACGTCATGGGACCGCCGGCCCGGCTAGGCCAGCCCGGCGATCTCGGAGGCTAAGGAGCGCAGTGCCGCACCCACCAGGGGGTCATCCGGACCATCTCCCAACTGCCAGCTTAGTGCGTCCACCAGCTCCCCCAGTGGGCTGCGCCCACGATCCCTGTGGATCGCGCCGGCGAGACCGAACAGCGTCACGCCTTCCGTCGCCGCGGGGTCCTGCAGACTGAGCAGCAGCTCGTCGCAGAATACGTGCATGCGGGCCGAGCGCTGGCGGGCCACCTGGCGCCCGCTGGAGGTGAGCAGCACCTCCAGGAAGGCGTCTTTCCGCGGCAGCCACTCGGACAGGCTTCTGAGGGTCTCCGGCAGGGGCGTGTTGTGCCCGGAGCGGATGGTGATGAACCGGGCCACCGCCACGAGACCGAAGTTGGCGTCGATGAGGTCGGCATCCCCCAGGACTCGACTCTCCAGCGGACTGGACTGGTCGTTGTCACCACAGTGACTGGCGATGGCGTCGCAGGCCCGCTCGCGCACATCGGGGTCGACGGGCAAGTCCAGTAACAGGCGCCGCGCCTCGACGGCCCCCAGCTTGGCGTGCTCAGAGCCGGTGCTCTTGCAGATGTCGTGGAGGGTGGCGGCCAGGTGCACGACATCCTCGTCCGCGCCCTCGATCCTCGCCAGATGCAGAGCCAGGGCACGCACCCGCAGGGTGTGCTCGTAGCAGTAACCCGGCCAGTGATAGCCCTCCCACTCCGCCGGCCAACCGGCCAGACGCGCACGCATCGCCTCGTCCAGGCGCTCATTGACTGCCGTCGTGATCGCGGGCATGTTCTCTCCGCTCATCGGGCCCCTGCTTTGCCGGTTTGCCCACCGGGCAGAGGCGCGGTTTCTCCGTGCTGTCGCCGTCGCCTACCGCCGGTAGACCGGTACCGTCATCCGTTGTCCCTCGGCGATGGCCTCTGCGGCGCACACCGTGGCCACGGCGCTATTGGCCCCACTGAACGCATCCACCAGCGTGGGCCGGTCCTGCTCGATGCAGTCCAGGAAGTGCTCGATCTGCGGGTCATACGGATGGCCGGCGATCTCCAGGTCTGCAAGATCGCGGGTTTCCACGTCATGGCCCTGGCCCAGCATCAGCTTTCCGCCCCGGAAGGTGCCCCTGGTGCCGTAGATAGCCAGGTTGCTGAAAGCCGGCCGGTCGCCCACAGGCCCATAGAGAGCCGCCACCTTCGCGCAGGCCCCGCCCGCGAACCGGAAGATCGCCACCATGCAGTCGTTGTGCTCCATCTGCGGGAAGGCGATGGAATTGCCAAACCCATCCACCTCCACCACATCCGAGCCGCAGAAGGACCGCAGCAAGTCGAGTTGGTGCACCCCGCCGCCCACGATGGGAAGCTCATGGCGCAGGTACCAGTTCTCATTGCCGATGTAGGCGTTGATCCGCTCCGGGTCCGCCTGGCCGAAGAGATTGTGGATGTAGTCGGCCTCCATGTAGAAGATCTCGCCCAATTCCCCCGCTCCGCAGGCCCGAGCCAGTTCGGCGTACAACGGATTGAACCGCAGGATGTGGCCCACCTGGGTCTTGCGATCGCTGCGGCGCGCCGCCTCCACCATGCGCTCGATGTCCTGCAGGCTATTGCCGAAGGGCTTCTCCACCATCACATGGCAGCCCGCCTGCAGCCCGGCGATGAAGGGCTCGGCGTGCAGGTGATCCGGGGTGTGGACCGAAAGCACCTCGGGCGCCACCACGGTGAGCATCTCGTCAAGACTCGAGAACACCCGGGCCTGCGGGGCGATCTCGGAGGCCGCCGACAGCCGCTCCGGCCACAGGTCGCACAGGCCCACCACCTCGGCCCTGGCACTCTCCTGATACCCCCGCACCCAGGCACAACCGTTGTGGCCCAGACCCACGACCGCGACTTTGGCAACTTGCATGGGAATTGATCCTCCGTAGAGATAATACAAGGCATCCATTGTGTTGTTCCAGCAAAAAGGAGGCAAAAATCAAAATCGACCGCCGTCGGAGCCCAGTCAGGCCCGATCCAAACCTATTGGCCCAGGCCGGCGCCTGATCTAAGCTTGATGCTAAGCTGATCTTTTTCAGCGACGGCACGCCCGATCTCCCCGAGACCGGGAAGGTGCTCACCTCCCGGAGAGCCAAGAAGTCGCCGACAAAGCACCCCTGGCAAGCAGGAGGACCCCGGTGGATACCTGGCCCGCGATCATTGCCGTCGCCGCGTGGATGCCCGGCCTCGCCCTCGCCGATGCACCGCCGATGCACACCCTACAGCCTCCGGACACGGGGGCGGTGCTGGTGAACCCCGGCATGGGATGGGTCCTGCACTATTACGACAACGTCCCGGCCAACTACGGCTCCCGTCTGGCCCCCAGCGACACGGTGGAGGACTTTCCCGGCCTGAGTACCGTGTACCTGCGCATCCCCTGGTCCTATGTCGAGCCCGAGGAGGGGGCCTTCAACTGGTCGGTGGTGGACACCCCGGCCCAACGCTGGATCGCGAGGGGCAAGAGGATCGCGTTTCGCTTCTCATGCAGCGAGTCCTGGCTGCGTTACGCCACGCCCCGATGGGTGCAGGAGGCGGGAGCCGCCGGCCATGACTTCCAGCCCGGCAGAGGCGTCATCGAGGGCGGTCCTCTGTGGGAGCCGGACTATGAGGACCCGGTGTTTCTGGACAAACTCGACCGGTTCCTGGCCGCCGCGGCCGCCCGGTACGACGGCGATCCGACCGTGGACTTCATCGATGTGGGCTCCTTCGGCGTCTGGGGCGAAGGCCACACATTCCACAGCTCGCAGCTTGCGTACAGCGCGGAGACCATCATCCGCCACATCGACCTGCACCGCAAGCACTTCCCGCGCACACTCCTGGCCGCCAACGACGACTTCCGCCTCCAGGACCGTGGCCCGGGAGCCGTCGACTACGCCCGGGAGCACGGTCTGGCACTTCGTGACGACAGCATCCTCGTCCAGGGTGGAGAGAACGCATACCTCAGCGCGGAGCAGGCCCAGGACTTCTGGCCTCAGGTACCCGTGATCCTGGAAAGCGAGCACTACGGCGGCTCGCGGGACCGAGGAAACTGGCAGGATGGCGCCGGGTACCTGGAGGCCGTGGAGCGCTATCACGCCAGCTATGCCTCGATTCACTGGTGGCCCCGGGAGTTCCTGGCCGAGAACGAGGACCTGGTGGCCCGCATCAACCGCCGACTGGGCTACCGACTCCAGCTTGCGCAGGCCTCCTGGAGCGCCCGGGTGGACCTGCGCGGCAGCCTCACGTGGCGCGCGAGCTGGCGCAATGCCGGAGTGGCTCCCTGCTATCTGGGGGGCACCCCGTGTCTCACGCTCAAGGACCCGGACGACGGCATCGTGGCGGTCTTCACCGACGAGAGCTTCAATGTGCGCGACCTGCCCGTGGGCGAGCCGGAGGCCGACTTGTCGGTGTTGCAGGAGATACAGTTCCGGCTGCCCTTCCAGTTGCGCGGTGGCACCTACCGGCTCTTTGTCTCGGTGGGCACACGTCAGGGGACACCGACCATAGCCCTGCCACTTTCGGGAGACGACGGGCAACGGCGGTACCTGCTGGGTGAGGTGCAGGTGACCGGAGACTACGACCTCCGGGTGGGAGCGCTGTCGCGCCGGGGCGAGCAATGGCTGCTTCCGGTGACCTACACCGTGCACCGGGAACTGCCCGAGGGCGTCAGGCCCTTCTGCCACTTCGATGAGGCCGGGAGCATCGCGTTTCAGGCCGTTCCGGAGGAGGGCGCCGATCTGGACGCCCTGCGCCTGCCCGGAGAGACCACCATCCCCTGCGTCTTCACCGTGCCCTCCGAGGCCCGCGGGAAGAGCTTCCAGGTGGCGCTGGGGCTGTGGGTGCCTGAGCGCGTGGGCGAGCCCGATGAGCGGCTGATCCCCGACCGCGGCGGCCAGGACCGCAGACAGCCGGTGGGCAGGCTGGTGGTGGGAGAAGACGGGACCGCGCGGCTGGAGGCGGACCCGAGGTAGCACCCACGCACACGGGCCACCACACATCACCATCTGACCGGAGGTTGCCATGCGCCGGATACCCGTTACTCTGCTTGCTCTCGTCCTGCTTTCTGCCCCCTGTCTGGCCGCGGTCGTGTTCGAGGACGACTTCTCGGCCGGAGACCTCGCCGACTCCCCGGCCTGGGTGCCGATCAAGGGCGAGTTCCAGGTGGTCGACGGCGCGCTGGCGCTGCCCACCGAGGCCGGGAGCGCCATCCATCTGTCCCTGGGCCAACTGGAGCCGCGCAGTCCCGTGAAGGTGGGCTTCACTCTGCGCCAGAGCAATGGCACCGGCGCCAGCCACCTGCTCAGCCTCTCGCTGGGCCACAGCGCGCTGGGCAGGCAGTACGTGCTCCGGGCCAGTCCGAATGTGGCCTACTTCGGCGGTGGCGATAAGTCCAGCGGCTTTTATGACGGCAAGACCACCGGTCATCCCGGCACCCACCTGAACGCCACCGTCGAGCCCCAGCGTCTCGAACTCCTGCTGGACCCGGAGGCCGACAGCCTGCGTCTGCTCAAGGACGGGGCTGAGGTGTTCGCCACCGCCAACTACCTGCGCCTGGCCACCACGGACGGACTGACCATCGAGACCGGCGGCGCCCTGAGCTGGTTCATAGATGACGTGAGCGTCGAAGCCACGCCTCGCGGGGAGCCAAAGCCCGCACAGCAGGCGTGTCAGAGCCGGTATCTGCGGGGCGTACCCCACACCGACGCCCGCGGCCGCCGCAGACTCAGCTACGACGCGGAGCAGTCGTTTTTCCAGATCGGGATCTGGGGGAATCCGATCGGGGAGATCTGGGGCACCGACTACGACCCGGCGATACTGACCGCCGCCGGATTCAACACCATGTGGCCCTGGCCCTCGAAGAAGCTGCCCGACGCGCTACAGGTCGGGGCCCGGCAGGGGCTGCAGGTGGTGCAGATGGGGCCTATCGATCTGGAGGTGCTGGCCCGGGTCAAAGACCACCCCAACCTGCTGGGCAACGTCTGGCACGACGAACCCACCGGGAGCTTCTGGGGCAAGGATATGGAGGGCAAGTTCGCCGAGTTCCTGACGTACAAGGCCGACGCCAATGCCATCGCGCCGGACATGCCGGTGTTCATCAATGATGTGCCGTGGATCACTCCCCCGGCCACGGACTGGTGGCTGAAGTGGAACACCGCCGGCGATGTGTCCTGCCACGACAACTATCCCATCGCGCACGCGGCGCAGACGAAGACCGTCGGCGCCATCGCCGATACCGTCTCGCTGGCCGCCGAGGCCAATGACGAGAGCAAGCCGGTGTGGCTCATCGTGGGCGCCTTCGAGCAGCCGGGTATCGGCGGCATCACCTTCCGCTTTCCCACTGCCATGCAACTGAGGGCCTGCGTCTACGCCGGCCTGATCCACGGAGCCACGGGCATCATCTACTTCGCCTGGGACACTTACGTCTGCCGCGACGGCAACGTCATCGGCATGGCGCCGGACCCCAGGGTCGCCTACGTCCCCAATCCCCGCGAGGAGGGCTACACGCACCCCACCCCGGCCACGGGGATGCAGCTCGTGGCGGCCCGAGCGCTGTGGGACGCGGCGACGCGGATCAACGGCGAGCTTGGCGAGCTTAGGCCCGCCCTCCTTGCCCCCACCGTGCCCGCCTCGGAGCTTGCCTACACCGTCGCCACCACCGTGGGCCGCAGCCCCGCCCCGGTCCACTGCCTGCTCAAACCCGCCCCGGACGGCGGCTTCACACTGCTGACGGTCAACCTCGAGGACACCCTCATCGAGGCGCGCTTCCTCTTCGACAGACCGGTGGCCGAGGTGACGCCCCTTTACGAAGGCAAGCAGGCCATCCCGATGCTGGAGGGAAAGACGGGGTTTGAGGCCGTCTACGAACCCTTCGAGGTGCACGTATACCACATCGCGCTATAGAGCTTCTCTCGCCGCCGTCCTCGGGCAGGAAGACTCTGGATGCGGCCCCAAAGCCCCGCTGCCGCCAAGGCGTCATCCGGAGCGTACATCTCGTGTGTATGTGTTTAGCGCCCCGTGCCGTTGGGCATTCCACCTCTCCATGCGGGTCGCAGAGCCGCTTGCCGGGAGGGTCTGGCGATCCCGCTGAGCGGGAACGCTCGTGGGTGAGGGGGAAGCCCACCGCACCGACGACGAAGACAGGCCGTTGGCCTTTCCGCCGTAGCCCTCTCCTGAGCAGCCGTACCGCGAAGGAGAGGGAAAGCGGGTCGACAGGCCCGCAGGGAGCGGCGCCGTTGGCCGTTGGCCGTTGGCCGAGCACCTTCCAGGCCGTCGGCAACACACCCCGGAGAACCACCGTGCCCGCGGGGCTCCAGGCCCGCAGCCGTTGGCCGTTCGTCGTTGGCCGTTGGCCGTTGGCCGTTGGCCGTTGGCCGTTGGCCGTTGGCCGTT
>CAYRFY010000050.1:0-1135 GCA_964423635.1 uncultured Armatimonadia bacterium
GAGTCAACGTCAACGGCATCAACGGTCCCGCATGGCGGGAGCAGCGGCAACGGCGGGAATCGCTACGAGGATCGGCGACACCGACATCCCCGCTATGCCCGAACTACTCAGGAGCGCGGGCGATTACGGCTCGCCACTCCTCCAGCTCGCGCCTGTCCACGACCGCCAGCCCCTCGGCCTCCATGGCCTCGACGATCTCCTCCACCGAGCGCTCCGTGAACCCGGAGGTGATGAAGTAGCCGCCGGGCTCCAGGACTCCGGCGACCCTGGGGGCGATCCGGCAAACGGTGGGAGCCGTGATATTGGCCACCGTGATGTACTGGGCGCCCAACCTCATCAGATTGCCGTCCGCCAGCTCCACGGTCACCTCCTGCGCGGCCCCATTCGCCGCCACATTGGCGATGGCCGTCTCTACGGCTACCTCGTCGGTATCGATAGCGACCACCGGGCCGGCGCCCAGCTTCGCGGCCCCCAGGGCCAGGATACCGCTGCCACAGCCCACATCCAGCACCGCTCTGCCCGGCCGCACCAGGTCTTCCAGCGCCGTCAGGCACAGTTGCGTGGTGGCGTGAGTGCCTGTCCCGAAAGCCATCTGAGGGTCCAGCTCGATGACGATGTCATCCTCCCGGGAGGCGTCGGGGGCATCGTGCGGGGGCCACTGTTCCCACGAAGGCTTGATGACGAACCTCTGCCCGATGCGGAAAGCGTGATAGTGCTCTTTCCAGGAGGTAGCCCAGTCCTCCTCGCGAAGGGCCCGAGTCTCAATGGCGAGGGCCTCGCCACCGGTGAGAGCTTCCGGGATGGCGGGGAGACGTGCGGCCAACTCTGCCTCCACCCTGTGGGCCTGCGGCCCGGCGGGGACGTATACACTCACCGCCCTGCGCTCCCCCTCACCCTCCACAGCGGGCCCGGTGCCGGCGATCTCGATCATCATCCCGACCACGGCCTCCACGGCCTCCGGGGCGCATGCCACCTTCAATTGTGTCCACTCCAAAGGTAGGGTCACTCCTTATGTTGCGCAGGCGATGCCGGACCGCAGGGAGCGTGGCCGGAGACCCACGAGGCCGGGACTTACTCCGCGCCCGGACCCTTGCGCTGCCCTCTACGGCTCCTGCATCTGTTTCCAGATTCCCAT
>CAYRFY010000050.1:1162-6430 GCA_964423635.1 uncultured Armatimonadia bacterium
GCGCCACCTGCTCGGCACTCTCGGCGGGCATGATGGCGAAATCCATGTCCACCGCCTCACCCCTCTTGGTCGCGATGCGGGTGGGATCGGTGAGCAGTAGCAGGGTGTTGAACCGTGACTGCTGGAACATCAAGGGCGAGATCCAGCCGATCCCGGGCCTTCCGGCTGCGGTGGGCGGCAGATACACCCAGCCCACCTTCCCCACATTCTGGTATGCCCCCAGCCACTCCTGCGGGCCCTCCGCGGTCTCGAAGCCTCCGCCGGCAAGCCAGCCCCAGAAGGTGTACACCTCGCCGTCGGCCACCTCATTGAAGCAGCGGCTGCGGGCGAGCAGGCACGGCAGATCGCTTCTGACGGTCAGGTCCATTTCGAACCGGCCGGCCATCTCCAGGGGCTTGCCGTCGGCGTCACCGATCTTTGTCGTCACACGGCACGACTTGACCTCGGCGGTATCCTGCAGGACCTCGACCCCCCTGACCTCCCGCGGGAAGAAGAACGTCCCCCCCACCTGCCCGGTGACGTACGCCGTCGGGCCGCCGGGACCGATGGTCAGCGGCACGTGGGCACCGTTGGCCATGGTGTACTCGCTGTGCCCGTTGACCAGTGTGACACCCGAGCCGTCGGCGGCCACGCGCACTCCCATGATCGCCAGGCGCAGGGGCACGCGGAGCGTATTGGACTGTGGCGAAAGGTCGGCCAGGCAGAGACCGGCATCGTACACCCCGGCGGGCAGCTCGGGCAAGGTGATCGTCACCTCCCCGGTCCTCTGAGGAGGCCCCAGGGTCCCCACATCCACCGTTGCGGCGGCGGGCAGACCACGCACCTGAATGCTCTCCGGGTCCACAGGATTGCCGTCATCGGCCACGGACACCCGGAGCGGCGGCGGTGTGGCACCCCAGGCCCCCAGGTCTAGACCGCCCTCCGACGACAACGCCTTCTCACCGACGGTGGCACTCAGTATCATCGGTGGCAGGCTGTCTTCCAGCGTCATCCACTCCGGCTTGTCCAGCACGATCGTCGCTCGGCCCCCGGCGGTGAGCTGAGGGGTCAGCTTGACCGTCGTCTTCCCGTCCGTGCGCTCGATAGGTACTTCCCGCCACTTGCCGTCGGCACCCCGCACGTGGGCCACCGGCTCCTGGGCCCGGACCCCGACGGCTGCGAGGATCGGCAGAGCGCACGCCAGCAGCAGAGCTGTCCTCATCGCCCCCTGA
This sequence comes from uncultured Armatimonadia bacterium, assembly GCA_964423635.1. Lineage (GTDB taxonomy): Bacteria > Armatimonadota > Zipacnadia > Zipacnadales > JABUFB01 > CAYRFY01. The sequence goes on from CAYRFY010000050.1 coordinate 2,374, forward strand.
CCTCCTTCATCCGCCGCGGATCGTCGGTGAGTATCCCGTCGATGCCAAAGTCCATGTACAGCCGCATGTCGGCCTCCGCATTGGCATAAAACACATTCGCCGTCATGCCCGCTTCCTTCACCGCGCGGCAGAACTCGGCGGACATCATGTTCCGCCCCGGCTGCAGAATGCCAAAGCCCGCCGCCTTGCTGCGACGGATGTACTCCATGCCGTCCTCGCACATGGGCAGCCAGCAGCAGGGCATGCGGGGAGTGATGGTCCGGATGCGGTCCAGTGACTCCAGATAGTCGTGGACGATGTGGGCGCGCCCGGCGGCCCCGGAAGCGGCCAACTCCTCCATGAACCTGTCCTCAAAACCAAGCGCACCACTGTGATCGACGGTCTTGAGGTGGATGTTCAGCCAGATCGGGGCCGGGAGCGCCTGGATGGCTTCGGTCAGTGTGGGCACCCGCTCACCCGCGAACTCCGGCGAGAACCGGCTCCCGGCGTCCAGGCTCCGGATCTGCTCCAGCGTCATCTCGGCGATCTTGCCTGTGCCGTCCGTGCAGCGGTCCACGGTGGCATCGTGCATGACCACCAGTTCGCCGTCGACGGTCCTATGCACATCGAACTCCGCCATCTCCACCTCCAGCTCGGCGGCGAGTCGGAAGGCGGCCACCGTGGATTCCGGAGCATGGGTGGGGTCTCCGCGGTGCGCACAGATCAGTGTCATCAGACTGCTCCCCGCCTGTGCATCGGCCGGCAGACCGTATCTGTTACAGGGCGTTGCCTGCACAGGCTTTCAGAACTGTTATCTAGTGCCGATCACAATACCACAAGACGAAAAGAGGCGTAGACGTTCGGAGGTGAGGGCCAGGTGCTTAAGCTCATGCTGCTTGCCGGCGTATTGCTCATCGCGCTGATCGCGCCCGTGAATCACGCCCTGGCTGCCGGTACCGCGGGCTTCTAGCCCACGCGGCGCCGGCCACGATAGACACCCCGCGGAGCCGAGCGGCCGTTTCCAGCGAGCGGCTCCGATCCCATCAGCCAGGCGGGGAGACGGGTCCCCATCCGCCCCCCGGCCTGTTCCCACCCTTCGCCCTGCCCCGGACTCTCCGGGGCAGGGCTTCCCGATTCCGCCCGTCGCCCGCTGTGTCGACAGTCCGGTCACGGCTATCCTCCGCCGACCCAGGCGAGCGGCCGACCCGCAACGACCAACGGCACGCGCCAACGGGGCTACATCGCCATGATCTTGCGAATCGCCACGGCCGTGTCCTCGAAGGAGGCGATACTCGGCGCCACCTCCGAGAGCAAAGCGCCATCGTAGCCGATCTTCCGCAGCTCCGCCATCACCGCCGGGAAGTCCACATCGCCCTCCAGCAGCGGCGGCCAGGCGTAGCCGGCGCGCTTGAAGTCCTTGAAGTGCACCTTCATCAGGTGCTTGCCGCAGATCCTGATCCAGTGCTCCGGGTAGCCGAAGACCACCATATTGCCGGTGTCGAAGAACAGACCGACCTTCGGGCTGCCACACTCATCGCAGAAGCGGGCGAACTCCATCGGGCTGAGCAGGAACTTGTTCCACACGTACTCGATGGCCAGGTTCACATCCAGCTCCTCGGCATATGGCGCGAGCTTCTGCATGCACTGCAGCGAGTTGGCGTAAGCCTCGTTGTAGTACAAGTCCGGCGTGAGGGCTCCCAGGGTCAGGAGCATGTTGTCAATGCCCATGGCCTTGGCCACGTCCAGGGCCTTCTTGATGTTATCCATGCTCTGCGCCCGCACCGCGGCGTCATTGGTCATGATGTCCTTGGGGACGTTGCGGAAGCTGGGGCAGATGGAGGACAGCTCCATCCCGGCGTCGGCGGCGCGGGCGGCGAGCTTCTGGAGTTCCGAAGCCGGCGTGTCCAGAGTGATCTCGCCCTCGTCGGTGATGACGAGCTCCAGTGCCTCGTACCCGGCGGCCTTGGACTTCTCAAGCAGCTCATCGAAGGACCACTCGCGGGGGGTGATAATGCAGCTCAGACCGACTTTCATGGTGGACGTCTCCCTTGACCAGGCCCGGCCGGGCCGCCAGGCCCCGCCGGAGCGTCATTGGCACGCGCAACAGGGGAGCTATTCCACCGGTCCTGTGGGCGCACCTTCCGCCTGAGGGCTCATTGCCTTGGCGTTTCTCGCCTCCACAGGCATCGCCTACTGATAACGCTTCCGGTACCCGGGCCGGTTTACAACCAGTGAACATGACGGTATACTTGACGTGGTTCAAACTACGAGAACCGATGACATCACAGGAGGCAAGCCTATGCCGCGCAGAGGTTTCACGCTCATCGAGTTGTTGGTCGTGATCGCTATCATAGCCATCCTCGCCGCCATCCTCTTCCCGGTCTTCGCCAGAGCCCGGGAGAAGGCCCGGCAGACAAGCTGTCTGTCCAGCGTTAAGCAGATTGCTCTGGGCTTCTTGATGTACTCACAGGACTATGATGAATGCATGCCGCTGGCGTTGTCTCTTGATGGTGGATCTCCGGGCCATGTGTGGGGCAACCGCCGGTACTGGTGGGAGCTCACCGAGCCGTACGTCAAGAACTGGCAGCTCTATGTCTGCCCGTCTGACCCCACCCCATGGTACTCCGGCGGCGGTGGCGCTATCACCCCGTATTACAAGACATCCTACGGGTACAACCTCACGCCTCTGGTGGGCGAGACGCCGGTGTCCCCGACGGGTCTCTCGGTCATCGGCATGGCCGGGCGCTCGATAGCCGTCATTGAACGACCCGCGGAGAAGGTCATGATCTGCGACAGCGACACCGCCGGGGCCGGCGGTCTCACCCCGGTCCCCGTCTGGACCGGTGACACCCTGGGCTTCGGCAACGACGTGGTCTGGGGTTCGCGGCACAACGAGGGCGTCAACGTCGGCTACTGCGACGGCCACGCCAAGTGGGTCAAGTGCTCCCCGACGGGTCCGCCCTGGGACGGCTTCGTCACCGACCTGTGGAAGTGGCAGGTCAACGCCGGGTAGGCGCGGACAACAGTTCACGATGACACACAGCGGCCCGGGCAGATGCCCGGGCCGCTTCACGTCGCAATGCGTGAGATCTGCCGCCTGGAAACCCGGCCGAAAAGCCCGGCCGGCCCGGCTCCTGTCATCCTGAGCGTCAATCGCGCGCAGCGAGATAGCGAAGGATCTGGCGATACCCGAGGAGATTCTTCGAGCTGCTCCCTCCGGGAGCGAACGCTCTCAGAATGACACTCCCAGGCAAATGTGGACTTCTCGGCCGGACATCTACAGCAGCTCCTGCAATTCCTCCTGCACGCGCTTCAGATGCTCGTAGACGAAGAAGAACACCGACCCGTACGAGACCAGTCTCGCGCCCTGGTCGATGCGCTGCTTCAGGATCTCCTTGGAGCCGGCGGTGATACCCCAGCGCTTGCCGTGCCGATGGCAGGCCTCGGCCACGCGGCGGACGGCTTCCTCCACCGCCGCGGCGGGGTCCGGCCGGTCGCCGTAGCGCACCCCCAGATCGCCGGGGCCCACGAACAGCAAGTCCACTCCCTCCACCGCCGCGATCTCCTCCACCCGCTCCACCGCCGGCGGCTCCTCGATCTGCACCACCACGAAGCTCTGCTCATTGGCCTGGCGGATGTAGTCCTCCGTCGCCACCCAGGCGAAGCGCGAATGGGGCTCGATGCCGTCGATGCTGCGATTGCCCCGGGGCGGGAACTTCACCTGCCGCACGCAGTCGGCGGCGTCTTCGGGGCTATTGCAGTGGGGCAGCATGATGCCGTCGGCCCCGATCTCAAGCGCCCGGAAGTAGCTACCGTTGTCCCGGCGACGCACGCGGAACATGGCGTCCACGCCGCCGGCCCGGCACGCCACACACATGGCGGCCATTTCCTGGTCGGTGTAGTTCTGGTGCTCGTGGTCGATCCAGATTCCGTGGTAGCCGGCCAAAGCGGCCATCTCCACGAAGTACGTGGTCGGCGACGGTGTCGGGCTGAACACAATCGACGGTAGGTCGGACTGCAGGCGCTGCTTGATCACACTCGGCTTGCTGTGCATGGCAAAACCTCGGGAGATGAGTCG
>CAYRFY010000050.1:6530-20251 GCA_964423635.1 uncultured Armatimonadia bacterium
GCTGCTTGATCACACTCGGCTTGCTGTGCATGGCAAAACCTCGGGAGATGAGTCGCGAGTCACGAGTCACGAGTCAACGACAGACGGTCCCGCAAGGCGGGAGCAAACGGCGTCTACGGCGTCTACGGCTTCGCAGTCGCGAGTCGGCGAGTCGCGGGTCACGAGTCAACGGCTACGGCGTCTACCGCTTCGCAGTCGGCGGGTCGCGAGACAACGGCAGACGATCCCGCAAGGCGGGGGCTTACGGCGGCTACGGCGTCAACGGACGACGACGCCCTCGCCCCTCGCCGTCACCACTGCTCGCCGTTGCCGTCATCCTGTCCATCCGCCGTTATCCTGTCCATCCTGTTTTGTTGTCGTCGTTGTCCGTTGCCGCTATCCTGTCCGTCCTGTTGACAGGCCGTTGCCGTCATCCTGCCCATCCGCCGTTATCCTGTCCATCCTGTTCTGTCGTCGTCGTTGTCCGTTGCCGCTATCCTGTCAGGCCGTCGTTCGCCGCTCCGCGCCGGTACTGCTCCTCGAACCAGTCCGCCAGGTCATCCAGCACGCTCTGCGGCACTCTGGTCCGGTACCCCGATACCATCTCCTCCACCCGCTCGTGGGCGCGGTGCACAAGTGCCACCCCTTCGCCCTGCCCCCCGGAGTGGTCGAAGATGGGCTCGGAGAAGAACTCGCCTGACCGCAGGAGGGCCAGGGTAAGGTCATCGGTGAGATAGTTGCCTCCGGGGCCGGCATTGCGAATGCTGCGCACGGCGTCCTCGAAGTGATCGTCCGGCAGGCCGCGGGTCAGGTGCCGGGCGGCCTGCAGCCAGGCGGTCTGGATCACCATCATCTCGCCCGACATCCCCACCGCGTTATAGCACGAGCCGATCCCCGAGAGCATGTGGCAGCCCGAGGCGTGGGCCGCCAACATGAACAGCATCCCCTCCGCCCCACACTGCGGGTCGTAGCGATGGGTCATCGTTCCCCCGCACTCCGCGGCGCTGGGCAGCCCATACGAGTGCGCCATCTGCACCCCGGCCAGCTTCGAGGGTACCTTGTCCAGCGTGTAGTAGCGATCGTGGCCGCTGCGCATGTCGGCCACCGAGGTCCCGATCGCCGCCAGGAACGCATTGCCGGGACGCACGATCTGCGTCAGCGCGGCCATCGCCACCAGCTCGCAAGTGGCCTGCACCACGGTCCCGAGCAGCGAATACGGCGATGTGGTCCCCGCCTGGGGGCAGATCGTGGGCACGATCGGGAAGCCCTGCTCACAGGCGCGGATCAGAAGCTCACCATTGAGCTGCGAGAGCGTCAGCGGCGAAATCACCGCGACACCGATGCTCAGCAGGCCGCTGTCCTTCAGCGGCCGCGGGGAGCACAGGATACTGCCGATCTGCAGCCACTGCTCGAAGCTCGCCACATCGGCGGGCATGACAAAAACGTGCTTGTGGTGGTAGGTCAGGTGCTCCTGCAGCGCCCGCAGGCTGGAGCATGGGCCCTCCACGTCGGCCACGGGAAAGTCCATGCGGCTGACCGAGACAACCTCCTCCAGTTGCTGAGCGACGATGGTATGGCGCCTCAGGTCCTCCAGTACGGGGCGCCGCGGCTCCCCGCTGCCATAGTCAATGATCCACGGATCGGTGACGATGGCCACGCAGTGCTGGGCCTCGCCGCCCACCTCATGGCTCCCCCCGTCGATGCGGCGGATCGTGTAGCTCGTCGGCACCGGCGCCAGCAGCTCTTCGAGCAACTCCGGCGGAAAGCACACCACACCCCGGCCGTCGTCAACCTTCGCTCCCGCCCGCGCACACATCGCGCGCAGGCCCGGATGGGCCACGGCGAAGCCCGTACGCGCCAGGATGTCGGTGACGGCGGCCTGCACGCGACCGATCTGAGCCTCCGTAAGGCCCATCAAGGCGGGTACCATGGCGCAATGCTCCGGGGAGGGGTCTGCGAGTCGGCGAGTCACGAGTCGCGAGTCAACGGCGACGGTCCCGCGAGGCGGGAGCGGCGGCAGTCAACGGCAAACGGTCCCGCGAGGCGGGAGCCAAAGGCGCCGTGGCCGTCCCCGCCGTTGCCACCTTCTTTACCACCGCCGTCCGCCGCTGGCCTACTCCTTCGGCGGCAGCAAGAACAGGCGACCGGAGCCGGAATCCAGCGGGAGTTGCAGGCCTTCCATGTCCGGGCTCTCGTCACGGACCGCAATCTCCTGACCCGTCTCCTGACAGACCTCCACCACCTGCTCGACGGGCACATCGAAGGCCACCGTCGGCCACGTCGTGTAGATGTAGTCGTAGTTGCACAGCATGACGGCTCGCCGGCCGTCGCTGTGGGTGAAGGTGCCGATCAGGTACTCCCCATAGTCGCCGCCCTCGATGCTGGCGATCGGCGTGTCCGCCGGTGCGGCGCTCTCCGAATCGGGCGAGTACCGGTACACGCCGGTGCTGGTGAGCTGCATCAGCGTCGGCCCTAGGTTCTTGAGCGCAGCATTGATGCGGCGGGCCTGGTCGTAGTGGTGCGTCGGCTTGTCGTCGCGGGCGATGATCGCGCCACCCTTGGGGAACTCGCCCCCGGCCGGCGTGTAGTAGCAAAAGTACATGACGCCCTTTGCCCCATAGGCGACGGAGGTGTACACCTGCCAGCGGACGGCACTCTCGATGGGGTCGAAGTGCGGGCCATAGGGCATGATGTTGAAGAAGTTCCAGAACGGTGTTCCCTGCTGCAGCGAGTATTTGCGCATGACCTCGAGGTTCCGGCAGTACCCGGCTCTGCCGTCCCGGCCGGGCTGCAGCAGCGGATAGTGGTCCATGGACAGCACATCTGTGTCGACTTCCTCGATGAAGCGGGCCACATGCTCGTCATAGGTGTCGGTGCCCAATTGCTGGGCATTGGCGTAGTCGGGAAACAGGTTGATGTACGCCAGCTTCCCGGGCCGTGCGGCGCGGATGGCGTCCACCTGGGTGCGCAGACCCGCGAAGTCATTGGCATTGGGCTCGTCACGCAGGGAGTAGCCCCAGCACGCGGGACTCTCGGGGAGTTGGTCGGCGGGCACGGACCTCGCCGAGACCACGGCCTTGAGATCGTACTTCTCGCAGAGCTTAAGCTGCTCTTGCACCTTCTCCAGGGTGTTGGCGCCGAAGCCCCCAATCACGAAAGTGAAGTTGGCGGCGGCGATCTCGGCATATCGCTCATCGGCGCGGTCGTCCATCGGGGGATCGACCCAGAAACCGATGCCGAACCGGTCCTGGACAAAGCGTTCCTGAGCCTGGGCACTGTTCACAGCAAGACCTCCTGCTATCACGATCGCAAGGACGAAGGCCAAAACGGCGCTATTGGATCTGGATGGCATGATCTGAGCTCTTACCTCCCGGTTGGTGGTACTGCGGACGAACAGTCATTTCGCCGTTGGCCAGAGGTGCACCTCGGACGATCGGCGAACGCCTCGACAACTCAGGCGCAGGGCCTGGGGAACGCGCAAGATGCGGGAGTGCACGACGCGGCAAGGCGGCCGCGCTCTGGCGCCCCGCCCGGCATGTATCTGCCGATTGGGAGGTTCGTCCATGCTGCGGCGGCTGGCTGTGTGCGGAGGACTTCTGCTGGGACTCACGGCCTGGGCGCAGGAAGAGGGTCCGGTGGCCGCCTGGGACTTCGACGAGGCCGCGGGGCCGGCGGAGGACCGCAGTGGCAATGGCATCACCGCCACACTGCGCGGGGCCGCGCGTATCGCTCGCGGCAACGGCTTTGCCCTGAGCTTCGACGGCCAGGACGACTACGTCGACTGCGGCGCCCCCCCGGCTCTGGACCTGCGCGAGGCGCTCAGCCTCGAAGCCTGGATCTACCCGGAGACGGTTCCCGACGCTGAGCCCATGATCGTGGGCAAGCACTTCGAGAGCTACGGGTTCACGATGTACAAAAACGGTGGCCTGTGGTTCTACATCTCCGGGGGCGGCAACAACCTCCAGGCGCCGGTGCAGCTCAAGCGCTGGACCCATGTGGTCTGCACCTTCGACGGCACCACCATGGCCCTCTACCTGGACGGGCGACTGACCGCCTCGAAGCAGTCCAAGGAGACAGCGGTCAAGCCGGGCGGCAATCTGCTCCTGGGCGCCATCGTCGGGGACCCCGAGGCCGATGACCCCGCGGCCCACAGGACGGCCCACTGGCGAGGCCAACTGGACGATGTGGCCATCTATGGCCGCGCCCTGACGGCCACTGAGGTGGCCGACCACTACACTGGCTCAGCCGAGGGCTACGGCGTGGACACCACCTGGCTGGGCCGCCTGCGGCTCAGTGTCTGGCAGTTCCCGGACGCCCGCAGGCTTGGCGTCCTGTGCGACTGCTCCGGCGTCTTCATCCGGCCCGGGGATGCCACCGTCAGCTTCTCGCTCCAGGCCGACGGGGGGGACCCGGTGGTATTGGGCGAGGTCAAGCCCATCCCGCGATCCGGCCTGGCCGGGACCGAATTGGCTCTCCCCGACCTGCCTTCTGGCAAGTACACCATAACCGCGACCCTCGCAGGAGCAAAGATCGCCGCGATGGAGGCCCGCCAGGAGATCGTGCACCCACCGGCACCGTTGCAGCTCCCGGCTCCGGCGACGTCCTCCGTGGTTCCCCTGCCGCCTGAGCCCGGGCCGGCGGACTACACCCTCCAGGTGCAGCCCGGCGGCGGGTTCGTGCTCGATTTCAGGGGTCGGCGCCTGCCCGTCGAATCATCGCTCTCGTACCCGGACGCCGGGGATAACAAGCTGGCCGCCGGGCCCGTCGACACCTCCGGCGAGCCCGGCTGGAAGGTCACCACGCGGGAGCTGGGCGGCGACGCGTTCGAGGTCGTCGCGACCGGGGCGAGCTACGAGCTACGGCGGACGCTCCGTAGGCTTCCGGGGCGCATCGCGATCAGCGACACCTTCATCAACACCACCGATACCGACCTGGGCATCATCATCGACAACCACCTGGACGCCACACAGAGCCCCTGGCGGGCAAGCTGGGTCGCCGGCTACCCCGAGGGCGTGGAGCGCAAGGAGGCCTGCAGCCCCAGCACCTTCGTGGCCTGGGACGACGCCGGCCTGGGCATCGTGCCGCTGGATGACGTCTACGTGGTGCAGTCCATCGTCTACGCCAGGGGCGACTACGCCGGAGTGCGCACCGAGGAGTTCGGGCTCCCCGCGGGCGGGGCCTACACGCTGGAGTGGGCCGTGTACCCCTGCTCGGCGCCGGGCTACTACGACTTGGTCAACCGCGTCCGGAACGACGAGGGGCGCCGCGTCACCGTGGAGGGCTGCTTCGCCTTCATCCCCCGCACGGCTGTGACCAAAGAGCACCTGGAGCTTCGTGGCGTCAAGTACGGCTCCTTCGGCTGTCTGGCCAATGTCGCGGATGACCCGGAGATCGAGATCGAAGGTATCGAGTTCATCGAGCTGCCAAAAGAGCGGGCGCGCATCAGGGAGCAGTTCGAGGCCATCCGCCGTGTGGACCCGGATATCAAGCTCATGTTCCACGTGGCCCACAGCCTGTGGTCCACCAACAGGCCTTCCGAGGTCTTTCCCGATTCGCGGGTGATCGACGCCGACGGCAACCACGTGATCTACCCCTACAACTACGACGCCTGCGCCTACTTCAGCCGCGCCCGGCACGAAGCCGGCTGGCGCTGGTACATCTACTACCCCACCCCCGGCAATTCCTTCCACGAAGCCCTCATGCGCAGCGTGGATGTGATGATCGATGACATCGGCTGCGACGGGGCGTTCAATGACGGCTACCTGTGGGGATACGGCTCGCGGTACACCTACGACCGCTGGGACGGCCACACGGTGCAGATCGACCCGCAGACCAGGCGGGTGAAGCGTCGCGCCGGCTCGGTGCTCCTGCTGTCGCAGCCCTCGATGGTGGAATACACGAGGAAGATGAACGACAAGGGCGCTGTTGTCATCGCCAACGGCGCGGTGATGACCCGAACCATCGCTTCGCTCCCCATCATCACAGACCTCGAGGTCCACGAGGGCCCGGGGGTGCATCTGGCGCCCACCTCCGCGACGCTGGGCAATCCGGCGGCGATTCAAGATGAGGTGGACATCTACCTGGACGCCCTGAACAAGCTGCGCTGGGCGAACCTGTACTTCTACTATGGCGAGGGAGAGGTCACATACCCTTCGCTGCCGCGCGAGCAGTACCCCATCACCATCCGCAGGCTGCAAGAGGGCGTCGTCGAGGGCGAGGAGCGCATCGTCACCATGAACTCCGGTGTCTACGGCTGGCCGGGCGACGATGCTTTGCACTACTGCCACCACTTCAACGCCTCCGGCCGGAGCGTGCCTGCTCAGTTCCTCACTACCGTCGAGCCGGGCGCGGTGAGAACGGGCGTGGAGCTCGAAAGCGGGGAGAGCGCGGTGGTCGTCAGGCTGCCGGCGACGCTGACCGCGCAGGGGCCGGTGAATGTCTGCGTCACCGAGTACGGCCAAGAAAGGCTCGCGCTGCTCTACAATGGAGAGGGTGAAGCGGAGCTGGTGGTCCGGAAGCTGAAGCCCGGTGCGCGCTACCACCTGACGGGCGGGGCACGAGACACGGCGACGGTGGACGACGAGGGCGTCTTGCGGGTGCCGATCGTGATGAGCGGGGAGGGTATGGTTGAGGTGAGGGCCGACTGGTAGTACAACCATACCTATGGGCTGTGTCCGGGGGAGACCGTCCGCAGGCTGGCCCAGGCCGTTTCCGAAGGGCGACGCCGGCCTTCCAGGCCGGCTCGGCGGGCTGGAAAGCCCGCCCCACCGACGGCTGTTGGGTCGCCCCAAACCACGTACGGTTGTAGTACCAGAGCTCGGGCCAACTGCGCACGGTCCGGCCGAAAGTCGACTCCCGACGGGCCCGCCGCGGAACCATCGTGACCCAGGCGACTGGGCATCACCTTCGCGGCGCCTACATGCCCGGAGATCGCGGCGCGGCGTCGAGGACCTGTCTCACCGTGCGCAGCAGGTCGTTGCGATGGTACGGCTTCTGCACCAGTTGCAGTCCCTCATCAAGGATGAAATCGGTGTGCACCGCGCCCTCGCTGTACCCGCTGACGAACACACATCTGGCGTCCGGCCTGCTGCGCCGGATCTGGTCGAGTACGGCGCGCCCGCCGGCCTTGGGCATCACCACATCCAGCAGGAGCAGATCGACCTCCTCGCCGTGGCGCCGGTACAGCTCCAGGGCCTCCTCGCCGTCGGCCGCAACGAGCACGCTGTACCCCGCCTGCCACAGTATCTGTTCGGTGAGCAGCCTCGCCTGCTCGCTGTCCTCAGCCAGCAGGATCGTCTCGGTGCCGCCGACGACCGCCTCCTCCGTTTCGGTCAGCGCGGCTTCGCAGCTCTCCTCGGAGGTCGGGATGTACACGTGGAACGTGGTGCCCGTGCCCGGCTCGCTATACACCTGCACCATCCCGTCATGCTGGCGGACGATGCCGTACACCATGGCCAGGCCGAGACCGGTCCCCTTGCCCGGCTCCTTGGTGCTGAAAAACGGGTCGAAGATCTGCCCGAGGGTAGCGGCGTCCATGCCGGTCCCCGAGTCGGAGACGTTGAGAAGGACGTAGCGACCGGGCTTGGCCCAGTCGTGCGTCTCGCAGAATTGCTGATCGACCTCCAGGTTCCTCGACTCGATGGTGAGCCTGCCGCCCTCGGGCATGGCGTCGCGGGCATTGAGGCACAGGTTCATCAGCACCTGCTCGAGCTGCCCGCGGTCCGCGCTGATGGCCCACAGCTCGTGTCCCGGCATCAGCACCAGCTCGATATCCTCCCCGATCAGGCGTCGCAACATGCGCATGAGGTCTTCGATAACGTGGTTGAGATCCACCGGCGCGAGCTGGAGCACCTGCCTGCGACTGAAGGCGAGGAGCTGCTGCGTCAGCCCGGCGGCCCTCTCCCCCGCTCTGTAGACCTGTGTGAGAGGCGCGTAATGGGGTTCGTCCGGCGACAGGTCCGCCAGGACCATGTCGGTGTAGCCCAGGATGGCCTGCAGGATGTTATTGAAGTCGTGCGCCACCCCGCCGGCCAACTGCCCGATGGCTTCCATCTTCTGCGCCTGCCGGAGCCGCTCCTCAAGACGATTCTGCTGGGTGACATCAACGGCGGCGCTGAGTACCAGCTCCCGTCCGGCCACGGTGATCGGGGCCGCCGAAAACAGGAGGTCGAGGCGCGCCCCGTCCGAGCGTCGGGTCAGGGTCACCTCCCTGCTCTCCAGCGCCCCGCTGAGCCCGAACTCGGCCGCCGCCTGCTCCATGTAGTCCTCGTCGTCGAAGGCCAGGACGTCGGACAGGCGGCGCCCGATGAGGCGCTCCAGCGGAAGCCCCGCGTGCCTGCACGCCGTGAGATTGGCATCCACGTAGCGCCCCTCCGTGTCTGTCACCACCATGGCCATGGGGGCCAGGTCAAACACCGTGCGGAACCTGAGCTCGCTCTCGCGTAGCTCCTTCTCAATCCGCCTGCGCTCGGTGACGTCGCGGATGACGCCCTGTATCAGATAGCCTTGCCCGGTACCCACTCGCGAGAGCGAGACCTCGGCGTCAAAGGGCGTGCCGTCTCGCTTGTGGTGCCGCCACTCGAAGAACTGCGGCGTGCCTTGGAGAGCCGCCTTTGCCCTGGCGGCTGCCGCGTGGGACGACTGAGTGCCGTCTGGCTGGGAGGCGGGCGAGAAGTCCATCATACTATGGCCAACGACGTCGTCCCTCGCACACCCGAACATCTCCAGGGTCCTGGTGTTGCAGTCCACCAACGCATCCCCGTCGATGACCACGATCGCGTCCCCGGCATTCTCAAACAGCGCCCGGAACCTGGCCTCACTCTCCATGACCGCGCGTTCAGCACGCTTGCGGTCGGTGACGTCGCGGATGATGGTGTGCAGCGCGTACCCCTGCCCGGTGGCCACCCGGTTCAGGGTGATCTCGGCATCGAAGACCGTTCCGTCCAGCCTGCAGTGCGTCCACTCGAAGGACTGCGTCTCTCCCCGCAGGGCCGCCTCCATCCTGGTGATCGCGGCCGAGGTGGAATGCGTCCCGTCCGGCTGCAGGGGCGGCGACAGTCGGTCCGAGTAGGAGCCGACAATCTCCTCCCTCGTGCACCCGAACAGCTCCAGCGCCCTGGTGTTGCAGTCCACCACGCCGGTGGAGTCGGTGACCAGGATGGCGTCGCCGGCGTTCTCGAAGATGGCTCTGAACCTGCGCTCGCTGGCCAAGACTGCCTCCTCCGCCCGCCGACTGGCGGTGATGTCGCGCATGAGTGTGGACAGGTACTGCAACTCGCCATCGTCACCACGGTGAGCCATGACGATCTGGTGGACGGGAATCTCGGCGCCATCGGGTCCCAGCAGGGCCGTCTCGCCCTGCCAAAGACCCCTCTCGCACGCGGTAGGGATAGCCACCTGCGACACGACCTCGTAGGCCCATGGGGGGTGTATGTCCGCTATCGACTTTCCCTCCTGCCCGTCCCGATCGTCCCAGCCCGCCAGGCGCTTCCCTGCTGCGTTGAGGTACGACACGAGACCGTCGGGCGTGGCCGTGCCCACCAGGTCCGGGGCGGCCTCGATGATCTCCCCCAGCCGATTACGCTCCTCCTCCGCCCGTCTGCTCTCCGTGATGTCGAGGATAACACCGTTATAAAGCAGCACATCGCTCTGGCGGCGCGGGCCGGCCGTGCCGCTGATCCAGATGCGCTCTCCCGTCGCCTTGTTCAGCCTGCCCTCGAAGCGCCACGGCTGCTGAGCACGGACGGCGCTTGCCACCGACTCCACGAACCGCTCGCGGTCGCGGACGTCCACCAACTGTGCCAAACGCTGGAAATGCCATTCCGCCCGGGAATCGATCCCGAACAGCTCCATCGAGCCTTCACTGATGTAGCCTATTCCCGTCTCCCCGTCGTCTCGCGCGTAGAACTGGAGGATCACCCCCGGGATGTTGGCCGCGATGTCCTGCAACTGGCTCTGGCTGGCAACCAGGGCCTCCTGAGCCTGCCTTCTCTCGGCCACCTCCTGCTGCAGCGCGGCGGCGTGCTGTAGCGTCTGGTCGTAGAGTCGGGCGTTGTGCAGGCTGAGCCCCAGTTGGTCGGCGACCGCGGTCAAGAACGCCTCGGACTGCCGGAAGTCACGCTCCGTCTCAGACCCGATCCCCAACACGCCCATCACCTCGTCGCCGACCAGCATCGGCACAGCGGCGAACGAGCGCATTCCGGCGGCCCGGCACTCCTGCATCGTGCAGCGCGGATCGGAGGCGATGTCCATACTGAACTGCGGCCGCCCTTCACGCGCCGCCAGCCCGCAGAGGCACTCGCCCACGCGGTGCGGCGGCATCCCGCCCTCGGGGGCCGGAGAAGGACCGGGACCGGTGGCCTGCGGAACGAGCTCGTCACCGTCGCGCACGAACAGAACCACGGCATCGGCTTCCAGTGCCCCTGCCACCTCACCCACGGCCATACGCGACGCATCGGCCAGCGACTGCTCGGCGGTCACCGCCCGCGTGAGACGGTTGAGGGAGGCGGTTTCCTCTGTCGCGCGTCGCAACTCCGCCGCGACCCGCTCTTGCTCTGTGGTGTCCAACAAGGAGGCCATCACCAACTGCGGCTCGCCGTCGGCATCCCGTTGGCACGAGACCGTGAGGTGGGTAGCCACCGTGCTGCCGTCCCTGCGCAAGAACCGCTTGGGCAGCTCGTAGGCGTCGATCTCGCCGGATAGGATCGACTGGAACTGCTCCAAGTCCGCCTCCAGGTCGTCCGGATGGGTCATCTCGCTCCAGGTGCGTTCCTGGAGTTCCTCGGCCGTGTAGCCCAGCATCTCACACAGCCGGCGGTTCACCAGCAGCCAGTGGCGGTCGGGCGAGGTTATCGCCATGCCGATGTTGCCCAGCTCGAACTGCGATCGGAACAGGGCCTCACTGCGCTGGACCCGTGCCGTGGCATCTTCCAGGGCAGCGGTCATCTGGTTGAAGGAGCCGGCGAGCTGACCCAGCTCATCGCGTGACCGAACCTGCACGCGGGCCGTGAGGTCGCCCTGGGTAACACGGCCCTGATTCTCCATCAGACGCCGTATCGGGCGGAGGACCAGCACCCTTGCGGCCAGAGCGCCGCCGACAGCGAAAGCGGCACCGATAAGCAGCATGCCCAGAGCCGCGAAACGTACCTGTCGGATGCGTGCCAACACCTCAGCGTCCTTGTGGACCAGCGCCAGCGTCCAGTCGTTGCCGCGAATGCGGCGGTAGAACACCCGGCAGCTCTCACCTCCCAGGGTTACCGGGGCCGGCGAGGGCGTCATGCCGTGCACCGCCGCGGACAGACGACCCCTGTCGCCGTCTCCCAGCTCCGCCCCGCACACCACGTTGCCGTCGTCGTCGAGCAATGCCGCATAGCCGGTCTCGCCCACACGCACCCGCCCCAGGCGATCCGACAGCTTCACGATGGTCACCGCGGCGCCCAGGCTCCCGATCTGGCGACCGCTGCCGTCACGAATCGGCATGAAGAACATCACGCTGGGGCGGCCGGTGACACGACTCACCAGGACCCGAGTGACCACCTCGCTGCCGTCGCGTAGCCGCGGGAAGTAATAGCGATCCGCAATGCTGAACGTCTCGCCCGCGGCGTTGTAAACGATGCCCGCCTGGTCGTTGAAGCAGAGAGCCTCCACGCCCAGCATCTGCGCCTCCCACAGGGCCAACTGGGGACGCAGCCGGGTCAGGTCTCCCGAACGGGCCACATCACTGGCCGCCAGCACCCGCATGGTGGCGCGATGCCCTGCCAGGAAGCTCTCGATGGCCTCGGCGTGCAGCCCCAGAGAAAGTGCCGCCTGCTGCGTGGCCCCCTGCCGTACGGCCCTCTCGTTGGCCCCCAGGCCCACAGCGGCGATCAGTCCCCCGCCGAGCAACAGGGGGAGCAAAGCCAGAATCAGCATCTTGTGTGTGAGTGTCATCGGACAGGCAATCCTCGGGTCACGACCCGCTGAGATAGTGCCAAAGCTCCCCCCGGGGCCAAAGGCCGATGGGCTTCGGCAACCGGCCGCTCTCTTACAAGTAACGATGTTACCCGTTGTCAACCAATACTACACCACCGGGGCGATGTCCTCCTTTGGCGGATCTGCAACAAACTCCGTGACCGGCCTTCCGCCAAAAGCAGGCCTCTCACCGCAGGGGGTTCGACACCCTTTGCCCATTGCCGCTCCGCCCCCCGGCGAGGTCACCGGGGGGCGGAGCAAACGGGTCAGGCAGCGGCCGCTCGGCCTACTTGCGGTACGCTTCGTCCACCTTGACGATCGCCGCCGCCACGTCGCGGGCCTCCTCGTCCGTGAAGCCCTCATGCACATCTCCGCGCATGTTGGCCTCCAGGCCGGCCTCGGCCCGCGGGCAGCAGTGCTCGTAGTCGATGGCCCCACCCCAGTACGGGCAGCACCACGGGCACCCGGACTGTCCATAGGTCTGGCGGTCCATGATGTACGGATTGGCGTAGGCCAGGGCGGGGTAACCGGCGCCCATCGGCACTCCCTCGGCCGCCACCGCCGCCGCGAACTCGGCCTTCGTCACCCTGCAATGCTCGGGCCGGAAGCCCACGAAGTAGAACCAGTACGCCGACTTGGCCCCCTCGATCTGCCGGCTCAATTGCACGCACTGCAGGTCGGCCGCCGCCAGCGCCTCGCCGATGATCCCCATCGCGCGGCGCCTGCCGGCCACGATCTGAGGCAGCTTCTCCAGTTGCACCCGCCCGATCGCCGCGCCCAGCTCGGTCATCCGGTAGTTGATCCCCAGGAACATGTTCCCCGGAGCGTCGGAGTTGAAGGGCTTGCCACGGTCGGCGAACCGCTTGGCGTTCCAGTACAACTCCTCGTCGCTGGTGACCACCATTCCGCCCTGTCCACCGGCGGTGGAGTGCTTCCCGCTCATCAGCGAGAAGCAGCCGATGTGGCCGATGGAGCCGGCTTTCTTGCCCTTGTACTGAGCATCATGGGCCTGCGCGCAGTCCTCGATCACGTACAGATCATGCTCCCGGGCCACGGCCATGATGCCGTCCATGTCGCAGGGCTGCCCGGCGATGTGGCCGCAGACGATGGCTCTCGTCTTGGGTGTGATGCGCTCGGCCACCGAGGCGGGGTCCATGTTGAGGGTCTCTTCGTCCGCGTCCGCGAACACCGGGATGCAGTTGAGCCACAGGACGGGCATGATCGCGCCGGGATCCGTGACCGGCGAGCAGATCACCTCGCTGCCGATGTCCAGGCGCAGGGCGCCCAAAGCGGTATGGACCGATCCGGTTCCATGGGACACGGCGGTGGCGAAGCCGGTGCCCATGTGGGCCGCGAACTCCTGCTCGTAGGCGTCGACCTCCACGCCACCGTAGCGCTCGAAAGCGCCGCCCTCGGTGCGGGCGCGCTGCACGACGCGATCGATGGCCTCCACCTCGCGCTCATCGATCTGGTCTCGTATGGGAAACGGTGCGGTGCGGACGGGAGTGCCGCCCTCGATGGCGAGCTTGTTCACTGTGGACCTCCTGGCATGGTACCCCTGAGAAGGGGGGATTGCGGGGTGAGGCGAGGGGAACGGCCTACAACGGCGAACGGCGCCTCACCCCCCTGGCCCCCTCTCCCTTACCCCGTCCCGCAAGGCGGGAGCGGCGCGGACGGGAGGAGGGGGAGTACGGCGACGACAAACAGCCTGCGGCCGGCGGCGGCCCGTCGTCGAAGCCACTCACCCACCGCCCACCGTCCCCGCCGGTCTCCAGGCCCGCACAGTAAGGCAC
>CAYRFY010000051.1:0-2647 GCA_964423635.1 uncultured Armatimonadia bacterium
GCCTTCGCCCGTCGCCGTGCTCCCTCTCCTGGTCCCGCCGTGCGGGAGAGAGAAGCCGGGGGTGAGGAGCCGTTGCCGTCGTCGTTGCCGTGACCCGCCCGCCACAACCATACAAGGGGCCAAGTGAACAGCCGTTGCGACGCTTGCGTCCCCGCAACCCGGCCCAGCCGTGTGCGGTTGTCGACCGCCGTCTGTCGTGGGGCCGTGGTTGCACCGCCCCTGCCCGCATTCCCGCCTCCTATCCCGGCGCTCTGCCGTTCCCCCGCGGTTCGCCATCGTGTATGATGTGTATGCTCCAGAACACCGACACCCGGCGACTGCACTGTTTGCGCCGGCGAAAGGTCCGTTTTTCCTACCATGCCCAACGACAAGCTTGCGATATCGAGACGTGACGCCGAGGCCGCTTTGGAGGCCTACGACATCGGCCCGGTACTCTTCGTCCGGCCCGGAGCCGGTACGGCAAACCGTGCCGTCATCGTCGTCACCAAGAAGGGGCAGTACTTCTTCAAGCTGCGCAATCCCCGCTACAGCTCTCGCGGGCAGTTGATCTTCGACCACGAGGTGATCCGGCGCCTCCATCAGGCCGGGCTGCCGGTGACGCCACCGGTCAGGACCCGCAATGGTAGCCGCTGGCTGCAGTGGGACAAGGACGTGTATGAGCTGTACCCGTTGATCGAGGGCGACGACCACGTGCCGGGCAACCTGGAGCAGATCAGGGCCGCCGGTGCGGTGCTGGGCGGCATTCACCGGCGGACCGAGAGCCTCGACCCGGGCGACGGAAAGAAGCCCGTGAGGCTGCACGCCCCCGCGGCCATCGTGCGCGGCCTTCGCTGGGCCTTCGAGGAAGCCGGGCGCACAGGGGACGGCGACGCAGAGACCCGCGTCCGGGAGCTGATGGATGTCGCCGAAGGGCTGAGCAGACGCCTGCCCGACGCCGCCTACTGGGCGCTGCCCCAGTGCATCATCCACGGCGACTACCACCCGGCGAATCTCAAGTTCTCCGGCTCAGATGTGGTGGGGGTCTTCGACTTCGACTGGGTGGGGCGGGGCCCACGCATGGTGGATGTGGCCGATGGGGTGCTCTTCCTCGGAGGTGAGCGATCGTGCCCCACGGACGCCGGGGACATCGTGGCGTTGACCCAGTCATTCAACCTCCGACAGGAGTGGATCGGCGCCTTCGGAGCAGGCTACGGCGCCCACATCGCCCCCGAACTCGAGGAGCTCAAGGCGCTGCCGGATCTGCTGAGGTGCCGCTGGCTGTTTTGCCGCGTCGATGCGATGGAGCGCAAGGTGGCGCCCGAGGAGAAGCTCTCGTACCTGCTGCAGGACATCACTGAGCCGCTGCGGCAGATCGATGCCCTGGACGGGTGGCTCACGAGCGGGGCGTGGCTGACGCAGGGCTGACGGCGGGGGGAACGGCGGTGGGAACGGCGGGGCTAACGGCGGGGACGGCAACGGCCGGGATAGCGGCGGCGGCGGGGACGGCAACCAGAACGGCTCGACAGAACTGGCACCGCAACCGGAGCAGCTCGCGGGCTGGTGGGGGCCGGTGAGGCGCAGGAAGCGGCGCTGTGGCCTTCAGCCGCACCCGCCGTTACCACCGCCGTACCCGCCTTCACCACCGGCGTTCCACCAGCTCCTCCGTGGCGCGCACGTACTCGGCCGTCCCAAATAGCCAGACGTGGATCATCAGCGTGTGCAGCCAGTAAACGTCGCGCCTGCGCTCGTAGCCGTCCACCCGCGGGTGGACATCACGGTAGGCGTTGAAGAAGTCGTCGTTCGCCGTATGCCAGAGTTCCAGATAGGCCAGGTCCAGTTCGTTGGGGGCGAACAGCCCTCCGGGGTCCACGAAGCCGGAGAGCCTGCCGTTGTGGACGATGACATTGGCGGACCACAGGTCCGTGTGGTTGAGCACCGGCTGCAGCGGCGCCTCCAGAAGCGTGGGAAGATCCCCGATGATCTCGGCGATGCGGCGCATCGTGTCCTGGGAAAGCCGGCCCACCCTCTCGTTCTCGCGGTAGACCTCCAGCATCTCTTGCTGCTTCCACTCCGCCCACGTCTCGCGACCGTCGCCGGCTATCAGGTCGCCGAAAGCGCCGCCTGCATGCCGGTGCAGGTCGGCCAGGTGATGGGCCATCTCCACTTGCAGGGCCCCGCGCTGCCGCGGGGACAGCTCGGCTTGCCCCAGGTGTGTACCCGGAAGGCGCTGAATGACGACGAACGAGTAGGGTACACATTCGCAGGTGGTATCGCAGCAGAGTAGCTCGGGGCCGGGGAAGCTCGTGTGCCGGCGGAAGTAATCCATCACATGGGCCTGGCGCTGCAGCTCTCGGTCACCGGGTGTGGCCGAGAGCTTGGCCACCACCGGTGAGGCCTGGTGGTCGAAGGCCAACTCATAGACGGAATTGATGCAACCTCCGGTCAAGGGTCGGATCCCTGTGCAGGGTACCTCGTGCCCAAGCCAGCGGGCGAGGATACGCTCGGCCTCGGGCAAGGTGAGTTCGATGGGAGCGTGTATTGGGCCGTCGGACATGGCTGTGGTTGTCCTGTCTCGGGGCCGCCCCCCGACGCGTGTGTCTCCCCGCCGGGGGATCTACGTTGCGGCCGCCGCCGGAGCAATGCGGCGAGGCAAGATTCCCCACAGCGC
>CAYRFY010000051.1:2657-20209 GCA_964423635.1 uncultured Armatimonadia bacterium
GACAGCAGGAGGCAGACCCGCGGCCACAGCCAACCCCAGCGCACGTACCAGGTGAGATCCTCGCGCAGGCCGACCCGGGCCTGGATGGCCTCGGGTTCGGTGCTCTTCGCTCGGGCCAGCACGCGGCCCTCCGGGTCCACGACCATGCTGTACCCACTGCTTGCGGTTCTGACCACATACCTTCCGGTCTCGACGGCACGGAAGCGAGGAAAGGCCTCGTGTTGCCGGCGCATGGCGTCCCCCCATGTTTCCGAATCGAAGGTGGGAATCGCCAGCAGTTGCGCCCCGTGAGTCGTCACCTCACGACAGGGCTTCTCGAAATCCCCGTCGAAGCAGATCGCCACACCGACGCGGCCAACGGAGGTGCCGATGGGCTCTGAGTTGTGTCCGGGCAGGCCGTCGTTGAAGAACGGCAGCGGATTGCGCTTGCGGTACTCCCCAATCTCGGCACCCTCGGGCGACAGCATCAGGGCGGTATTGAAGAACTGCGCCTGCTGCGGAGCTGTGTGGCGCAGGCAGCCATAGAGCAGGTACGCCCGGTGCCGGCGGGCGATGCGAGAGAACACCTCCGCCGAGGCGATGTCCCAGGCAGGGTCGTCGTGGAGGGCGTACTCGGGAAGCACCATCAGATCCACGTGGCCCAACGTCTCCGCCGCTTCCTCGTACTGCTCCGGGGCCACCTCCTCTCCCTGCACGCAGGCGACACGGAGAAGGCGCTCGATTCTGCGCTCGCTGCGCTTCCGCGAGAGGCTCTCGGAGAGCTTGATCCCCCCGGCCAGGAGCGAGCCGGCCAGCCAGCAGAGGCGGACGCTCTTGTCCGAGGGAAGGGCGATGGTGAAGTACAAGAGGACGTTGACCAGTACCACCAGCCATGTAATGCCGTAGACGCCCACCACTGAGGCCAGTTGCATCACGGCGGTATCGGCCTGCGAGTACCCCAGGGCGCCCCAGCCGAACCGCAGGGCCCAGCACTCGGCGCGGAGGTACTCGGCGCCCACCCACAGCGTCGGGGTCAGGAGCACGACGGCGGCGGGGCTCAGACGTTGCCGAGCCAGGCCGTAGAGCCAGCCGAACAGGGCGTAGGAGAGGGCGAAGATGACGAAGAGACTGGTGGAGAAGACGCCGAACAGGTTCCACAGCCAGTGCACGGTGAGGGCGAAGAACACGAAACCAAAGACGCCCGCATGGGCGGCACTGTCACGGGGAGAGAGGCCCTGAAGAGCCAGGAGCAGAGGGAGCAGGCCCACCCACATGAGGAATTGGAGGTTGACCGACGGGAACGCGGCGGCGACCATCACCGCCGAGATCACGCAGAGGAGGAGCCGTCCGGTGGCGGGGAGTGCGGCGCGGAGCAGCGGCGATGCGACATGCATCTTCCACCTCCGAGCGCGGGAGTGGTTGCACCTGCCTGCAACAGAGGACCGGACCGCCGTCTGGTCTACCATAGCCCGTGGACGCGCGGCGAGTTCCATGAGAAAGTGCGCGGAAAGCGCCGGCCCGCAGCCGCGGGCCGGCGCCTGTCTCGAGGCGGCGAGATCGTAGGGCGGGGGCCTGTACCCCGCCGGTGTTCCCACCCTCGTGGCGCGGTAAAGGCCCGCGCCCGTCTCGGGGCGGCGACATTGTAGGGCGGGGGCCTGTACCCCGCCGGTGTTCCCACCATCGTGGCGCGGTACAGGCCCGCGCCCTACAGCGCGGCGGCTACTTGGCCACAGCCACCGTCGGCGGGTAGATGAAGTCCAGGTACTTGGCGGCCACGTCCGCCTGGTCGGTGTCGCCGGCGTGGATGTAGAGACGGAACAGGAAGGTCAGGGCGTCACCCTCCTCCAGAGCGAGGTCGCCCCGCTGGCTGAAGTCGCCGGTGAAGTCGTGAATGCCCCACTGATTGGCGGTGAACAGGCCATAGCCCCGCACGTGCCAATGGGTCGGGAAGCGGAGGTTGCCGGGGTGGTCCATGATCGTGATCCCGGCGGTGCCCGAGGTCACCGGTCCGTAGTAGTCCACCCACTCGGCGCGCTTGCCCCAGCATTCGTCGTCGTTGATGCCGCCGTAGGAGTTGCGGATTGTCCCGCCGTTCTTGACTTCCATGCTCTCGGCCACGCGAACCGAGACGGTCCCGGCTTCCTTGGTATCCCCGAAGAACACGCCGCCGTACTCGGCGAACCAGGTGGTCTCAAAGTCCAGTATGCGGCAGCAGTCCGGAGTGTTGTACACGCGGATGCGGGTGATCTCCCGGAGCAACTCGGAGCCCTTGGGGCTAACCCAGTCGCTGAAGCTCACCATCTCGCCGAAGACAGGTCCCTGGGCGGTGACGAGCACGTCCTCGTTCACGGTGCACGCATGCCCCTCCAGCTCGCTCCAGTTGTCGAAGCCGTTGACATCGCCCTGTGCCACGTAGAGAGACTTGTGGTGGACGTGGTCACCGGGGGCGAAATTGGTCATCTCGGCGCCCCCGGGGCCGTAGACCGGGTAGCAGTACGGCCGAGCAATGCCCTCCTTGACCACATAGCTGGTGAATGGCTTGCCGCCGACGCTGATGTCCACCTGCTCCTCGGGCTTGACATCCATGGCCACACCCGACGCGTCGTCATCGCCGGCGCCCGCGGCCGCCTTATCCATCACGTAACGCTTGGTCTGCCCGGCCTTGAGCTCCGGCACCATCCAGACCATTTCGGAGCAGCCGCCCTCGCACTCGTCCTCGCAGCCGCAGTCCGTCAGGCACTGACAGGGCACGATCGCTCCGCGGTTGCCGCTCTCGTCAAGCTCGTACAGTGTGTGTCCGGTCTGGCAGTCGCAGCCTCCGCCGCATTCGAAGGCCACGAAAGCGTTCTTGCGGTCGTGAGGACCTGCCTTCACCTCAAGAACCGTTCCTGGCTCATGGTTCCTGGCCATGTGTCAACGGCCTCCTTCTGTCACTGAGACCCTGGTAGGGCCTCCGAGACCTACGAGGTCTCGGAGACCTGCAAAGTCTCCGAGACCCACGGGGTCTCCAGGATGATGGCACGCGTGATCTTAACTCAAATCGGCCCGCCGGTGAAGAGCGGCGAATCCGGCGACCGGATCAGGGCCGGCCCCCCTCGTCCCACAGCCCCAATTCCTCGATGCTACGGGCCGCCCCTTCCACCTTATCGGGGGGCACCATCTTCCCCATCTGGAATCCCAGTCCGGGCCCTTTGAGCGTTTCCGTGGAGACGCGGCCCTCTCGCACGCAGAGCAAGGGCGTATGTACCGGCCGTTCGTAGTCGGAAGCGCCGGGGAAGTACTGCCGGCTGTTGTACTCCACGCCCATGATGACGTGCACGCGCGCCGCCAACCCGACGCTATGCAGCAGGGCCAGCGAGGGGCAGGAAAGGTCCTGCACCGCCAGCTTCGCCCCGGCCTCGGTGGCCCTGGCCACGAACAGCAGGTTGTTGGACTGGCCCTTGCAGGTCTTGAGGGCAACTCCGCGGGCGCCCAGTTCCAGCGCCCGTTTTAGCACCTCCAGGTCCGTCAGGCTCTCATCCACCACCACCGGCTTGATCCGGGACAACTCGTGGAAGTCGTGGGGATGGTTCCACAGGTCCCTGTGGGTGGGCTGCTCGATGTACAGCAGCGAGTCGAAGACCTCCGGGCCGCGCTCCCGCAGCTTCTTTAGCACCTCGACCATGTACTGCGGGGTTTCGCACTGCTCGTTGGTATCACCGGTCAGGTACAGCCTCGGGTCTGCAGGAGTGTGGGCTTCCTTGGCCAGACGGTAGACGTCCAAAGTGCGCTGCACATCCCATTGTGAATCGTTTCCTCGCCACTTGACCTTGAGACAGA
Organism: uncultured Armatimonadia bacterium; assembly: GCA_964423635.1. Classification (GTDB taxonomy): domain Bacteria; phylum Armatimonadota; class Zipacnadia; order Zipacnadales; family JABUFB01; genus CAYRFY01. The sequence continues at coordinate 6,456 of CAYRFY010000051.1, forward strand.
ACAGGCCGTCGCGCTTCACCCAGTCGGTGAAGGCGTTGGGGAGCCCGTCAACCGGAGCATCGGCGGGCACTTCGGCCGGAGTCAGCGGGTCCAGGCCCCCGACAAGGTGGAACACCGCAGGCCTGGGCTCATAAGTGGGACGAAGATAGTCGGCGGCGAACTTGCCGGCGAACTCCCTGCCCAGCCATCGGCTGAGATCGGGCATGAACTCCGGGCCGTAGGTATCGTAGGAACTGAGGCCCAGCAGATCGCCGTAAGCGTCGTGAAGAGCGGCGTCCACCGCGCTGGCCGGGATCAGGGCGTTGAGTCTGGGCTGCGTTTCGGCCAGGCCCATGTCCCGGCAGATACCGTCAGAGGCGGCGAAGATATCCTGCTCCACATCGAGAAACAGTGCGGCCGGGTGTGCGGGGTCGCGGTGCTCCATTACCAGGCGACAGGCGGCCTGAGCCGTGCGTTGCATGACCAATTCGCGGTCCCGTGGTGCCACCGCCCCCGAGGGCCAGCCCCAGAGGTGGGCAAACGGAATGGCGCCCCAGCCTTCACCCCGACGCCCCACCCTGTCCTCGACCACTGCGTGCACCGAGCAGTACGTGGTCGCCTCCAGAACCACACCACCGAACTTCATCGGGGTGCGGGCGCGGAAGTACCGGAACCAGGGCGTTATCTCCACCACGCGTATGTCGGTGCCTCTGGGCATCGGTCATCCTCCTCGGCTCGAGGGATAGCACAAGGTGGTTTCGTCGCCCGTGACCGACACACCTTGCCGATCTCACGTCGCCAACGAGCATGCATTGCGGTCTTGGCCGGCTCCGCGCTCGGGCGTTCGTCTCTCTTCCCGCTCACCGCGTCTCATCGGCGTGCTCCGGGGCCTCGTGCCAACAGGTGCGGTCGGCCCCGGTTCACGCACTGCGTCGGCCCCTTCCGTTGAGGGCGCGAATCCACTACAATAGCCAGGCCCATGGACGCCGATACTCCCATCGAACAATTGATCCGTGACCTGGCCTCGGAGGACTCACTTCTGCGTGAGCAAGCGGCACGCATGCTTGCGGGCCTCGGGGGGCGAGGACACAGGGCCGTCCTGGGGGCGCTTCGTGACCCATCACCCCCATCGCGATTGGCGGCCGCGCGAGCTCTGGCGCTGTTCCCCGCGCGGGCGGCCGTCGTCCCACTGGTAGAGGCGCTCAAGGACCCTGAGAGGGGCGTCGCGGAAGCGGCCGCAGAGAGCCTGGCCCGCTTTGGGAAGGCCCCCGTTCAGGCCACTTCCGCCCTCCTGGCGCATCGCGACCGGCAGACGCGGCTGGTCGCCGCGCGGGCCTTGGGGCTCATCGGCGAGCCCTCGCTGCGGGCGCTGGCGAAGGCGCTGGCGGACCACGCGGTTCCGGTGCGTATCGCCGCGGCGGTGGGCCTGGGGGAGAGCCGGTGCCCCGGTGCCCTGCCTCTGCTGGACAGGGCGATCCGCGACCGGCACCCGGAGGTACGCATCGCCGCCGTGCAAGCGCTGGCCGACCAAGGCACCCCGGAGGCCTTCGAGCTGGCCACCACGGCGCTGGGGGACCCGGAGCCCCGGGTGGCCGCCGAGGCCGCCGCCTGCCTGGGGCGCACCGGGCAGGCGGCCATTCCGGCCCTGCTCGCCCGGATCACAGACGCCTCAGGGGGCCTGTCTGAAGCAGTGGCGGAGGCCCTGACGGAGATAGGAACCGCTCCCATGCCGGCCTTGTTTGACCTTGCTGCATCGGACGAGCCCCGTCGAAGCGAGGCGGCGCTGGAAATCCTGAAGCGTATGGGGAGCTCTGTCGCGGCACAGGAGGCCGTCATACGCCTGGGAGACGCTGCGCAGAGACGCTATGCGGCGGAAGCGCTGATCGCCTGGGGAGAGGTGTCGGTGCCCGCCCTCGTGGAGCGTCTGGGCGTCGAAGACACAGACCTGCGGTCAACGGTGGTCTCGGTGGCGGCGAGAATTGGGGAGGCCGTGGTGCCCGCGGCCGCGACCGTGCTGGTGGACGGCGGCGGCGGCGCCCGCATCGCGGCCGCCACCCTTCTCGGGGCGGTGGGGGGCGAGATGGCGCAGGCCGCGCTGGCCGCCGCGCTGGCCGATGCCGACCCGCAGGTCCGCTCCGCGGCTTCGGTGGCTCTCGGACGCACCGGGGCCAGCGGCGCCGCGGAAGCTCTTGTCCCTCTGATGGGCGACCCCGATCCCCAGGTGGCCGGGGCCGCTCTGGAGGCGCTTCGCGCCCTGGGACGCCCCGGGATAGAGGCCGCCCTGCAGAGCTATGGCGACAGCGGCGGCGGCCATCCCGAGACCCTCAGGGCCCTTCTCAGCGGCGCTGAGATCGGGGCACTGGAGCAGACCTCGGCCCTGCTGTCATCCCGCCACTGGAGCGTGAGGGCCGAGACCGCCCAGGTGCTCTCCGAGCTCAGCTACGAGCCGGCGAGCTTGCTGATCGCGTCGCTTCTCGTCGACCCGGAGCCACAGGTTGCCGCCACGGCCGCCCGCTCGCTTGCGGCCCTGGGACCGGATGCCGCCACGGCGCTCCGTCTGTTCCTGCGCCAGTGCTCCCCCGTCCAGCGCAATGCGGCAGTCCACGCCCTTGTGGGAACAACACCCGAGAGCGTTCAGGCTCTGTTGCCAATGCTCGAGGACCCCGACGCGGAAACGCAGGAGATCGGTATCAAGGTCGTCGCAGCATTTGGCGAGACCGCCCGCGGACCCCTGGCCGCGCTGACCAGGTCCTCCTCTGAGGCGTCGGCCGCCGCACGGGCACTGGCGCTCATCCAGGGCTCCTTGGCCCCGCCCCCCCCGACACCGCTCCCGGTGGAAGCGCCCCCACAGGTTCCTCGGTCGGCGAGCGAAGGCCCTCCTGCACCCGCGGTCGTGGGAGAAGTACCGGACGCCGAAGACACCCGCCTCACCGGAGCGCCTGCAACCGCCCCCCACACGTCGGTACCGAGCCTGGTCGAGGCCCTGCGGTCGGGCAACGAGCAGGAGCGGACGGAGGCCATCCAGGCTCTTCAGGCGCTGCCGGTCGCCCCGGCGGAGGCTCTGGACCCACTGCTGGACCTCATCACACAGCCGCCGCCGGTGGGCACCGGCGCCAGGGCCTTTGCAGGCACCCGCCACGATCTGTGTCTGCCCGGCCTGATCGACCGCCTGGGGGCCACGGATCCCGGGCTGCGCCATGCGGCGGCGTCGCTGTGTGCCGCCATCGGTGCTCCGTGCGTGGAGAGTCTCCTGCTCGCCGCCGAGAGCGGCGACGCCGCTGCACGGCTCAGCGCTCTCTCGGCTCTCGCGGCCATCGGCGATTCTCGGGCCACCGGGGTGTTCCTGACCGCAGCGCTGGACACCGACCCGCAGATTCGGGCTCAGGCGGCCCTGGGTCTGGGACATGGGGAGGGCCCCGAAGCCTTCAGCGTCTTGTGTGAGCTGTCCCTAAATGACAACGGCGATGTTCGGGTGGCCGCGGCGCGGGCTTTGGCCGCTCTGGGCACTCCGCAGGCGATCGAGGCCCTCGTTGACCGCTTGCGGCCCGACGATATCCCCGTCCTCCAGGCGGCGATGCGGTCGCTGGACGTAGCCGGCGCCGATGCTCTGCAGACCTTCGTCGGTCATCTCATCCGGGAGAGTGGAGAGGTCAAGCGCCAACTGGTCAACTCCCTGAGTGCGGTGGGGCCGGCCGCCGAGCCGCTACTCAAGGCATGTCTTGCTCACGAGAGCCCGCATCTGCGGTCCGCCGCGATCTTCCCTCTTGTCGCGCTCAGCGGGGAGCAGGCGGTGCCGGCCGTCCTGCCGCTCCTGGCCGATGCGGAGGCGGATGTGAGGCAGGCGGCCGCCGCGGCACTCTCCAGCCTGGGCCGTACCGGACCTTCTTCCGCCATCGAGATGCTGCGTGAGGGGGATCTGCCCACAGCGCTGGCCGCCGCCGACGTGCTTGCCGCGGCCGGTGGGGAGTGGTTTGAGCCGCTTGTCGCCGCCCTGAAGTCGGAGCAGGCGGGTCCGCGCGCCGGTGCCTGCCGCGCCCTGGGCGCCCTGGGCGACGAGAGAGCCGGTCCCCACCTGACCGCCAGGCTCAAGGACCCGCGCCCGGAAGTCAGGGCCGAGGCCGCCTCGGCCCTGGGGCGCCTGGCCTGGGCCAAGGCCACCCCGCATCTGCTGGCTGCCCTGGACGACCCGGACACCGGGGTCGCGCAGGCCGCGATCGGCGCCCTGCGCCGACTGGGCCAACCGGCGGTCGATGCACTGCTGGCACGCCTGGTGGATGCGGAGGGCAGAATCTCAGAAGGAGTGGTGCAGGCCCTGGCCGACATCGGAGAGACCGCCTTGCGCTCCGTGTTGCGGACGGCGCAGGAGGGATCCCTCACCGCACGAGTGGCGGCTTTGAGGGTGGTCGGCACCATCGGCGGCGAGAGAGCCGTGGTGCCCCTGGTCCACGCCATTTCCGATCCCGAGCCGCGAGTCCGGTCCGAGGCGGCGAGGGGCATCGCGGCCATCGGGCGACCGGCGGTGGCCAAGCTGGCCCAGAGGCTGACGCACATTCCCCCGCCCGAGGTGCGAGACTCCATCGTGGACACTCTGGTCGCCCTGGGAGAGGGCGCCGTCCCGGAGACCCTGGACATGCTCCAGGGGTCCTCGCCTGAGTTGTGGGAGGCAGCGGCCACGGTTCTCGGCCGCATCGGCGCGGACGCCGTCCCGGCCATCCGAAGCGCGCTGGGCCATGCCGATCCAGAGGTGCGGAGCCACGCCATCCGGGCCGCCTCCCAGACCGGTGACGTCTCCTTAGTGCCGCAGCTCATGAGCATGGTCGAGGACCCAAACCCCCGGGTGGCCGGTGAGGCCATTCGCGCTCTGGCGCTGCTGGGCGACCCTCGGGGAGCACCGGCCGTCGTGCGTGCTCTGGGGTCTCCCGACGGCGCGGTGCGTGACGCCCTGCGCTTCGCTCTCCCCAGGTTCGGTGACAGCCTGGCCGGAGCTCTGGTTGAACGCCTGGTGGACGACGATCCCGCCGTTGTCGAGCAGGCCGCAAGCGCCCTGAAGCTGCTGGACGGCGGGGTCGAGGAGGCGCTGGTACTGGGACTGGGGTCCGAGCTCTCGGCCCTGCGCATCGCCGCCGCCCACCTGCTGGCGGATATGGCGAGCCACCTGGCCATCGCGCCTCTCGTGCGCGCCCTGGCCGACCGCGACCCGGCCGTGCGCGCGGAGGTCGCGGCCGCTCTGGGCGCCATCGGTGCACCCGCGGTGGCGCCCATTTTGGATCGGATGGCCGGGGCCGATGCAGATCTGCAGGACGCGATCTTCACCGCGCTGCAGGCCATGACGGTGGACCCCATCTACTCTTTGATGGAGCGGGCCAGGGATGCCGACGAGGGCATGCGTCTTGCGGCCGTGACGATGGCGGGCAGACTGCGGCGCCCCGAGGCGGTGCCCACTTTGCAGCAACGCCTCCATGACACATCACTGGTGATCAACATCGCCGCCGTGGATGCTCTGGCCAACATCGCGACCGAGGAGGCAATCGAGGCGTTGGCGGAGGTCGCGACAGCGAACCGGCCCGAGTTGGGGCTGCGGGTCCGAGAGGTGCTTTGCTCCCACGCCGGGACGGCCATCCCGATGCTGATCAGACTTGCGGCCCGCGGTGAGGAGGCTCTGGACGCTTCCTACGTGGCGGCGGCCGCCGAGTTGGCCCGGACACTGCCCCAGGCCGTGCAGCCCCTGCTGGCCGACCCATCTGAGAGAGTCCGCCGGGCGGCCGCGGCCGTCCTGGGAAGCGTTGGCGGCGACGAAGCCCTGCGGAGTCTGGTACAGAAGGCCTGTTCGCAGGATGGTGCCGAACGAAGCGCCGCCATGGACGCACTCGCCGACATGGGCACCGGTGCGCTGTCTCCTCTGGCCGGCCTGCTGGTCGCGCCGGACCCAGTCGGACGCCATTCGGCCGCGAGTGTGCTCAGTCAGATGGGCGACGCGGGTTTCGATATCCTCGTGAGGCGATTGCAGAGCTGTGATGATTTGGGACTGGCCGCGACGATCTGTGCCGCACTGACGTCCGCCCGGCCCTCCGGCGCCGTCGCGGCCCTGCGGGATATTGTGGCCGCGGAGCGCCGCGATGCCGCGTGGGTGGCCGCGGCCGCGGCGCTGGCCGCAGAGGCGGACGCCGAGGGCCGCGCCGCCCTGGATCGTGCCCTCGCCTCCGGCGACGCCGAGCTTCGGGTCCGCCTCGTTCGGGCCCTCAGTGAACTCGGGACCGTTCTGCCGTCCTCATGGCTTGGGCTGCTGGACGACGCGGACGGACGGGTGCGAGAAGCGGTGGCCGCCGCCCTGGAGACGCTTCAGACCTCGGATGCCGAGAGCCTGGTCCGGTACGCCGGTCACGTAGACCCCAGAGTTCGACGGGCCGCCGCGCGAGCGCTGCGGGAATGCGCGCCCGCTCAAGAGGGCACCGCGGCGCTTGTGCAGTTGCTTACCGATCCCGTTGCGGAGGTGGCGAACGTCGCCTTGGAATCCCTGGCCGCCATCGGTGGCGAAGCCCTCAGCGCCCTGTCCGCCGCGGCTCGTGGCGGCGACGCCGACACGCGCCGCGCCGCGTGTGGCGCGCTGGCGCAATTCGGAGCCCCCGCGACCCAGGCTTTGCTGGCGCTGGCCGAGGACGCTCCATCCGACACGGTGGCGGAATGTCTCCGCGCCCTGGGCAAGACCGGGGACCCCGCCGCGAGACCCATGGTGCTCGACAGGCTTCGTGACGACGACCCCGGAGTGCGTGCGGCCGCTCTGGGAGCACTCCGGTATCTGGCGACGGAGGCCGACCACACACAGATCGCCGCCTGTCTCGCCGATCGCCATGAGGGCATACGCGCTCTGGCGGCCATCACGGCGGCGGCGGTGATGACCGCCGACTTGCGGTCTGCGGTCGCAGACCTGCTGACGGCCCCAGAGCTCACCACACGGGCCTCCGCGGCCCAGACGCTGCAGATCGACAACTATCCCGGCAGCGGCCCCGTACTGCTCAAGGCGGCCCGAGCGGAGCCGGAAGCGTGGGTCGCCGCCCTGATGTACGGAGCCGCCGAATCCATCGCTCGCCCGGAGTACCCAGACGGCGATGACCGGTGAGACGCACGCTGTGCAGGGATGTACCCGTGGTAGCGTGCCTTCCTGTCGCCGCTGAACGTCACCGTCACTGTGGAGCCCAGAGCCTTGCACGGTCAGAATCCCGGCACTTGCCTTCCCAGAGACGCTCAGGCGTTGCGCGCGATGCCTCTGGCCTCGCGGACCGCGCTGCTGTGTCGGCATTTCGGACTGCATGCCGTCAAGTCACTGGGCCAGAACTTCCTGATCGATGACAATCTCGCCCGCAAGATCGCTCAGGCCGCCCTGGAGCCCGGACCCGCCCGGGTGTTGGAGATCGGGCCGGGACTGGGCGCCCTCACCGGGTATCTGGCGGCCACCCACCTTCCGATGGAGGCCTTCGAGAAGGATCCCAAGCTTGAAGCACCCCTGCGCCTGCTCCTCACAGGACTTGGGAACGTTGCCCTGCACATGGGCGACTTCCTCACGGCCGATCTCACGCCCTACGCTTCGGCACAGCTAGCGGTCGTCGGCAATCTGCCGTATTACATTACCACCCCCATCCTGGAGCGCCTGTTCGAGATGGATCCTCCTGCCGGGACCCTTGTCGTGACGGTGCAGCGCGAGATGGGGCAGCGACTGAGGGCACGCGCGGGGAGCGATGACTACAGCTCATTGTCCGTCTACGCCGAGTACTGCCTTTCCGCGGTGGAGGAGGTCTGCCGCCTCGGTCCCGGGGTCTTCTCACCCCGGCCCGGGGTGGAATCGGTGGCCTTGCGTCTCACCCCTCGGCGCTCGGAACCGCAGGGGGTCGCGAGCCGTCAGGCACTGTTCCGTGTGGTGCGGGCGGCTTTCGGGTACCGGCGCAAGACTCTGCGCAACGCTCTGGCACACTCCCTCGAGGTAGGTCTCGATGCCGAGCAGGCGGCGGAGTTAGCCCTGTCGGTAGGCATCGATCCGGGCTGTCGCGGCGAGACGTTGACCCTCGAGCAGTTCGTCGAGCTGGGTAACGCCCTGGACCGATACGGAGGCGCATCGTGACGACTTCGGTCTTCGCGCGAGCCTATGCCAAGATCAACTGGGGCCTGGAGCTCATAGGACGACGCGACGACGGGTACCACGAGATCGTGACGCTCACCCACACGGTCTCGCTGGCCGATGGGGTCACCGTCGCCCTCCTGGACAAGGGCCCTCGCCTGGAGACCGGGGGTCGGTGGCATGTCCCCGCGGGAGCTCAGAACCTGTGTTGGCGGGCGGCGATGGCATACGCCGACGCCGCGGGGGTCGCGCCGTCTCTTCACATCCGCCTGGACAAGCAGATTCCGCCGGCTGCGGGGCTCGGGGGCGGCAGTAGCGATGCGGTGGCCGTGCTCCTGGCGGCGGAACGGCTCCTGGGTCGCGGCACACAGGGCCTGGTTGTCCGGCTGGCGGCGGAACTGGGCTCCGACACGGTGCTGTTCCTTCACGGCGGTGCCGCGGTGTGCTCCGGTCGCGGAGAGATCGTCTCCCCCATCGCGTGTCCGCGGCAGTACCATCTGGTCCTGGCTCGGCCGGACGTGGACGTGTCCACGAGGGAGGCCTACGCCGCCATCGGGTCAGAGGACTTCACAGATGGCGGTCTGACCCGGGAGTTGGCCTCACGCCTTGCCGCGGGGGGAAGCCCCGGTGAACTGGCGCCGTATTCGTGCAACGCATTCCGGCGTGCCGTCTGGGAGCGCTATCCACAGATCGGGGACGTGGTGGAGAATCTGCAGTCGGCCGGCGCGCCACTGGTACGCATGACCGGATCGGGATCGGCTCTGTTCGCGGTGTTCGCGACGGCCGCTCGGGCGGCCGAGGTGGCATCTGATCTGAGGGCCCACGGCACATGGGCCGTGGCCGCTCACACCGTGGAACACGGGGTACAACTAGACGATAAGATTGGAGAGGGCCGATGAGCGGGCGCATACCTGTCGTCGTACCGGCTGCGGGCAAGATCTCAGAGGAGTTGCGCCTACAGACGGGGGCCGGCTGCCGTGGGCTGGTGCCGATCGCGGGCAGGCCCATGATCGATCGCGTGCTGGACTCCGTGGGGCAGGCCACCTCCACAGGCGACGTATGCGTGGTGTGTGAGCCGGGGTCCGACCTGCTGGACCATCTGGGCCCCGTTGCGGTCGCCGGCGAGGGCGGAGGTTTCGTGAGCACGCTGCGCACGGGGCTTGCGGCCCTGGGTGGCCCGGAATACATCCTGCTGGTGACCGGCGACCTGCCTTTGCTGACCCCCCAGGCGCTGGACCATTTCTGCATCCAGGCCTTGCATTCGGGTGCCTCTATCGTATATTCTATTATCCGCAAAGACGTCTGCGAGCGGGTCTTCCCGGGCGGCAAGCGCCTGTATGTGCGCCTGCGCGACGGTGCTTACACCGGCGGCAACGTATCGGTGTTCAGCCGCCGGTTCATCGAGGCGGAAGGGGAGCGTCTGGAACAGGCGTTCTCCGGGCGCAAGAGCCCCCTTCGGCTCTGTCGGATGCTGGACTGGGGCTTTGTCCTTCGTCTGGCCGCGGGCATGCTGTCTGTGGAGGACATCGTGCGCCGGGCGGAACAGGTCATGGCCGCGCCGGTACATGTGGTGGAATCGCCGTATGCCGAGATCGGTTTCGATGTGGACAAGCCTGCCGACGTCGCCGAGGTGGAGCGTTGGTTGGCCGCCCATCAGACCAGCTAGACCCACCCACACACTCAGCCATTCCCGCTGCAGTCGTCAACGAGCCATCAGCATGGGGCGTGGCCAAGCGGTAAGGCACGGGACTTTGGATCCCGCATTCGCAGGTTCGAATCCTGCCGCCCCAGCCACTATTGCATGCCTGCGGCTGATGCGTCACCGAGGTACACCCAGTGAAATTCGGGCCATTAGCAGTCTTCTCAGGCAACGCAAACCCTGGACTGGCCAGAGAGATCGCCCGGATACTCGGCCAGCCCCTGGGAGACATGGAAGTCAGCCGTTTCAAGGACGGCGAGGTCCAGGTCAAGATCAACGACAGTGTTCGCGGCAAGGACGTCTTTCTCATCCAGCCCACCTGCCACCCGGTGAACGAACACCTCGTTGAGCTGCTGATCATGATCGACGCCTTCAAGCGGGGCTCCGCAGGCAGAGTCGTCGCCGTCTTGCCCTACTATGGCTATGCCCGACAGGACCGCAAGGCCCGGGGACGGGAGCCCATCACAGCCAAACTCGTGGCCAACCTGGTCACCGTGGCCGGAGCCAACCGTGTGCTGGCCATCGATCTGCATACCGACCAGATCCAGGGCTTCTTCGACATTCCCCTGGATCATCTGCCGGCCCGGCGCATTTTGATCGAGTATTTCCGGGACTGCGGCTTCGGTGGCGAGGACACCGTCATCGTCTCCCCGGACGTGGGCGGGGTCAACGAGGTCAAACGGATCGCAGACGAGCTGGGCTCATCCCTGGCCATCATCGCCAAGCGCCGCACGCGCCCCAACACGTCTGAAGTGATGGAGATCATCGGCGACCTGGACGGCAAACGCGCCATCATGGTGGACGACATGATCGATACCGGGGGCACCATCGCCTCCGGGGCCGAGGCGCTGCTCAGCCGCGGCGTCAGGTCGGTGCACGTGGCGGCCACGCACGCTGTCCTCTCGGGGCCGGCTCTGGAACGGCTGAGCACGGAGGCCATCGACTCCATCGTGCTCACCGACACCATACCCTTGACGCCCGATCATCGACTGGACAAGATGGTCATTCTCAGCGTCGCGCCTCTCTTGGCGGAGGCGGTGCAGCGGATTCACAATAGCGAGTCGGTTAGCGCAACCATCGGCGATATCGCCCCGAGCCAGGGGCGGCTGCAGTTCTGAGCGGCCCGGATGCAGCAAGATGGGTCGTGTTGAGTGATCGGACCGCTGGTAGCGGGCGGGCTCCCCGGCCCGCCGTCGTGTTTGCACAGTAGATTAGACCATCCGGCGCCAGGCCGGAAGACGATGGCCGGAGTTCCGCAGCCCCGTTTGCTAACACCCCGCTCACGGCTGGGGGCGCCAAACAAGGGCCCGCTGCGCTCCCCACGAGGAGGACCGAAGATGGAACAAGTTGTGCTAGAAGCCGCGCGGCGACAGGAGAGCGGTAAGGGCGTGGCCCGCAAGCTACGTAGCGCCGGCAGCGTCCCTGCCGTCGTCTATGGAATGGGCAAAGAGCCCATCGCCCTCAGCGTCCCCAAGGACGTCCTGGACAGGCTGCTGTCTCACAGCCGCGGCGGGAACCTGCTGTGCGACCTGCTGGTGGATGGTGAGGCCGTGGAGTCGGGCATCGCCGCTCTGCTCAAGAGCGTTCAGCGCCACCCGGTCACCCGCGCCGCCGAGAGCGCCGACTTCCAGTGGGTGTCACTGACCGAGGAGATCACGGTATCGGTAACGGTTGTGCTGGAGGGCGAGTCCGAGGCCGCCAAGTCCGGCGCGGCAGTGGACCAGATCCTCTATAGTGTCGACGTCACGTGCACCCCGTTGTCGATCCCGCAGCAGTTGGCCATCAGCATCGAGGGCCTCGAGCTGCATGAAACACGGACCGTCTCCATGCTTCAGGTGCCCGATGGGGTCGTCGTCCTGGCAGACCCCGAAGACGCCGTAGTCACTTGTACGCCTCCGATGTCCATCGAAGTCGAGACCGAGGAAGAGCCCGAGGAGGGCGAGCTGCTCGAAGTCGATGAAGAGGGTGCCGAAGAGGGTGCGGCCGAGGCCGAAGACGAGGAAGAGGCCTCCGAGTAGGTACATCAGGGCCGGTGCGCCTGGAAGCACCACCCCATGGAGTTCCCGCAGCATCCGGCGCCGTGGCCAGCCCGACTCAGGTCGCTTACGACAATCTGAGTAGGGCAGGCCGCGGCGCTCTTCGTTCATCTGCACAGATACGGGTGCCCTGCAATGCACGCTATATGCTGTCTCGGAAATCCGGGCCCCCAGTACGCCCAGACCCGCCATAGTGTGGGCTTCCTGGTGGCCGACCTTCTCGCCGCCCGACACCGCATCGACCTGAGGCGCAATCGCTTCCGCGCCGTGTTCGGCCGCGGCAAGATCGACGCCCGGGACGTGATCGTCTTCAAGCCCCAGACTTTCATGAACGACAGCGGCGACGCGGCCTGGCGCATCGCGCAGTTCTTCAAGATCCCCCGAGAGAACTTCATCGTCGTCTATGACGACATGGCTCTGGAGCTCGGCACCATCCGCTTCCGCCCCGGCGGCTCCGACGCCGGCCATCGCGGGTTACGGTCCGTTGCCGAGACGCTCCACACCAGCGACATCGCCCGTCTGCGCCTGGGAATCTCCTCTCCGCCGGCGGGGGTGGATGCACGGGCCTGGGTTCTGTCGCCATTCAGACCCGTTGAGCGCGAGAGAGTACAGGACATGGTCGCCAGGGGTGCGGAGGCTCTGGAGTGGTGGCTGGCTGAGGGTATCGAATCCGCGATGAACGAGTTCAACGGCTGAATGTGCCCAAGACAGGCCCGCCTTGCACAGGAGGCGTTCCACCCGATGGCCCACACCGTACACCGTAGGAGCAAACGCCCCAGGACGCTGCGCGAGAAGCTGCTCATCGGCGCCGGTATCCTGGGGCTCGTGATTCTGGTGCTGCTTGCCTGGGTGCTGGTCAATGTGGTGAGGGTGACGGCCACGCCCCCCCTGCCTCCCGAAGCTCGGGAGGGGCAGAGCGTGGGCGGCAGCGCCGGCTATCAGGTGCCGCCACTCAACGCCCAGCTCCAGCAGGCGGCGAGGGCCTTCGCCGCCGCCCCCAACCAGCCGGTGACCCTCTATGTGGGAGGCGACGCCCTCGTTCGTGAACTGACCCCTTCCCTGGCCCGTTCGGGAGTGGAAGACCTCAAGGTATACTGCGGCGATGGCACCGTCGCCGCCCAGGGACTCGTTCCGGCGGGCGGCCGGAAGCTCCACACCACCGTGCGCCTCCGGCCCCAGGTGCGGGAGGGCAGGCTCCAGCTCGAGCTGCTCGACGCCAGAGTCGGCACGATGCCGATGCCCGCCTCATTACGCCGGCAGCTAGAGCAGGAACTGGCCAAGGCGGAAAACGACCCTAGTAGTCCGCTGGCCCGTGTCTACCTGGACGCGGTACAGGTGACGCCCGGCCTGATATCCATCACCGGCCGGGCCAGAACGCAGTAAGCCCCTGACGGCGCCGCGACTGTCGGCAACCGTGATGAGCGGGCACCCAAGGCAGGTGCCCGCTCGCTTTTGCGAGTGCTACCCCCGGATCTCCTCCACCGTCCTGATAACGATGTCGGCCATGGACTGAAGCTGCTCAGGCGTCAGCGGATACAGAGGCAGATGGGTAAAGCGGTGGTTGAAGACCTCCTCGGTCACCGGGCAGGTGGCGGCGATGGCATCGGCGTCGTAGCCCAGTTGACGGCATACATCAAACTTGTACATTGGCGCGAAGTGCGGGATGTTGGTGACCCCGTTGTCCTGCAGCTTCTGCTTGAATGTCTGCACATCGGCCCCGAGCTTCTCCGGGTCTACCTGCAGCAGGTACAGATGCCAGGTGGACTTGATCTGGTCGGAATCCCCCGGCGGCGTGATGAGGCCGGGCACCTCCGCGAAGCGGCGGTTGAGGTACTCCGCGGCCGCGCGCCGGTGAGAGATGATGGTCTGGAGACGATCGATCTGCGCCAGCAGACAGACCGCCTGGATCTCGGTGGAGCTGTAGTTGCCG